>JAKAFG010000173.1 GCA_021818125.1 Pseudomonadota bacterium
ATCCGGCATGGCACTCTTGGTGGGCGCCGTGTTACCCCCCAGCATACGGGCCTTGACGGACTGGAACTGAGACTCGGAATAGAGCAGGAACTGCGCGCTCTCCACCACCCGATCCCCCGCCTTAAGGCCCTTGTCGATGGCAATCCAGCCGTCGGCCTCCGCCCCCAGAGCGACCTCCACCGGCAGGAAGTGCCCTTGGCCCTCACCCAGCATCACGTAATCCCCCTGAGCGGTACGCAGTACGGCGCTGCTGGGTACCGCCAGGGTCTCCTCGGCGCTGGCTAAAATAGTGGCGGTGGCGTAGGCGCCGGGGCGCAGGTTCCCGCCGGGATTGGGAAAGCTCAGCCGGGCCGTCACCGTCCGGTTTTTGGGGTCGAGGGTCGGGTAGAGGAAGTTCAAACGTCCTTCCCAGGCTTCGCCGGGATAGGCTGGCAGATGCAGGCGCACCGAGTTACCGATCCGTACCCAGGGCAACTGATAGGAGTAGAGCGCCACATTGACCCAGACCCGGTCGAGATTGGCGATTGCATAGGCATTGGTCTGCGGCGAGACATAACCACCCTGGCGCACATTGAGGGTCTCGATCACCCCGGAAGCAGGCGCCATGAGCGGCACGTCCCGCGCCGCCGTGCCGCGCCGGGTGAGCGCCGCAATCTGGCCTTCCGGCATGCCCAGCAGCCGCAATTTCGCCTTGGCTGCCGCCAGCAGTGCCGGGCCTTCCGTCGTCCGATCCTGGCGGCGGGCAATGAGATATTCCTGCTGGGCACTATACAGCTCGGGAGAATAAATCTCGGCGAGCACCTGGCCGCGTTGCACGGGGTCGCCCACGGCACGGACGTTCAAGCGTGTCACCCAGCCGGAGAACCGTGGAGTGACGGAATAGACCCGGTTTTCGTCCACCGCCACGGTGCCCACGGTGTGGATGGCGTGGCCCATCTGACGGCGCTGCACATCCACGAGACGCACTCCCAGGTTCTGCGCCAGGCGCGGATCGATGCTGAGGCCGGACGCCTTTTGCGCGTTTGGACTGGAGGCATAGACCGGGATATACGCCATCCCCATGCTGTCCTTCATCGGGTGATCCGAATGAATCTTGGGGTCCATGGGGGCGGCCCAGTAGAGGATATGCCGTCCCTTTGGCGTGCCTTCCTGAGAATGGGTTGCGGTGGAGTTGGCGCTAGGCGCGGCGGCGGGGGCCTGCAGCCACCACACCACCCCAGCCCCAAGGGCTACGCCAAGGACGAGTAGGCCGATACCGATGATCCCGTTGCGTGACTTCATGGTTGTGCTCCCCCTTCGGTGGTGAGGAAATCCAGTTCTGCGGCGCTGAGAGCCAGGTCGCGGCGGTATTGCAGGCGGGTCAGGGCGTAGTCCAGCACTTCCTTCTGGGTGCGCAGCACCGCGCTCAGTTCGGCACGTCCCGCCGAGTAGGCAGCGAGCGTCGCGGAAAAGGCATTTCGTGCGGTGGGCAGCAGGCGTTGATCGGTGCGCTCCAACTCGGTCTTGAGGGCTGCGTAGCGGGCGAAGGTGGCGCGCGCCTGCTGGGTCAGGGCCAGATGCTGATCGTCGTAGCGATATTGCGCCTGCAAGGCCTTGGCCCTGGCGGCGGCAACGTCCTGGTCCTGGCGGTCTCCCGGAAATATGGGCAGGCTCAGGTCAACACCCGCTGACAGCCAGTTGGGGCTGCCGGGGTAGAAATCCTGACCATAATCGACACTGACCGTGACTTCCGGCCAATAGCCACGCTTGGCTACCTGCACGCCAATTTGCGCGGAACGTGTTTGCGCCTGGGCGGCCCGCAGGAGGGGTTGGCCGGAGAGGCGGGCTTCCGCCTGAGCCAGGGTGGGCGGGGGTGGCAGGTTCGGCCATTGATGCTCTATGGACGGCGGTTCCGGCAGATTCAGGATCTGGGCGATTTGCGCCAGATCGCTCGCCTGCTCCGCCTGCAATCGATTGACATCATTGGCTAGACTGTCGCGCGCCAGTTGGGCGCGGAGGACATCGGCCTGTGACCCCTGAGCGGACCGGTAGAGCGCCAGCGCCGCTTGCACGCTCTCGGTCTGTAACTGTTCCTGATGCCGGACCGTTGCCACGGCATCGTCGGCATAGAGGGCTTGCAGCCAGGCGCGGCGCAGCAGCAACACCAGCTCGGCGGACTGGCCGCGCAGGGTGTCGGCGGCCGCCTGGGCCTCCACCCCCGCCTGCTGTCCTTCCAGCCCCAATTTGCCAAAGGAGGGAAAAGTCTGACTCAGGCCCACGTTCAGCATGCTCATCTGTTGCTGGTTCATGGAGAAGCTGTTGAGGGGCAGGTTCACGGCGCCGAGGGCGAGATGCGGATCGGGCAGTTGGGCCACCGCCACGGCTTTGTGCCGTAGTTCAGCAATCTTTTGGGTCAGGGCGCCGAGACCGGGATTTTGTCGCAGGGCAATTGCCTCCGCGCCCTGCAGGCTCAATGGAGCGGCCCCGGCGGTTGTTGCCGACAGGAGCAATAGCACCCCGGCCAAGAGGCGAATCCTGCGCCATGTCGGCTGGGTAAAACGACCAGGAATGTTGGTATGCATGAAAAATCCCCATGGCAAATTAATGACATATCTCCCCCGTTTAGAAAGGGGTGCCAGTTTGCTCAGGAGAAATTAAATGACCAACCGCACGTGCTGGAGGGGAGGAGGATGATGGGGCGGGTGGGAGGAAAAAAACTGGGCTGGTGTCGGGCTAAACCTTGCCAGACTGGAAAATATCACTGAGCCCGTTATTGCCGGAGCCGGGAAGGTCATTCCGGGGAGTCTTAATCCCCCTGGCGCATGGGCTTCTGCACAGATCGACATGCACTGACCGGACATCGCCCCGGAATGCGTGCTCGTCATATCCATGACGTGATCACCCTGGCAACAAGGCATGTCCGTCATCGACATGCCTGGCATGGTAGCGCATGAAACGCCGAGCGGCATGGCCACTGCGGCATTGCTCATCCATGTTCCGAGGAGGAACATGGCTAGCAAGGCGAGCAGGGGAAAGTGGCGGCGGATTCTCTGCATATTGGTGTCAGGTGATCTCGAGACTTGCTTTCACCCGAACCAGCTTGGCGCGTACCGCTTCACCAATCGCAGTGACCTGCGGGTTGCCGACCATACCAAGCACTGCAGCGGGGTCCATGAAACCCACCGTGATCTGGCCGTTGGCTTCCTCCCGGACAATGACATTACAGGGCAGGAGCAGTCCGATGTCAGGGTCGGCTTCAATCGCCTGGTGGGCAAACTGGGGATTGCAGGCCCCCAGGATCTTGTAGGGCCGTGAATCGACCCCGAGTTTGGCCTTGAGGGTTGCGGCCACGTCGATCTCGGTCAGTACGCCGAAGCCTTCCGCTTTGAGGGCCTCCGTAACTTTTGCGAGGGCTGCCGGAAAAGATCCGGTAGTGGTGGTGGAAAAGGCATACGTCGTCATGAAGTTGCTCCCTTATCAATCGCAATTGCTTTTAACAGCGCAGCGTTGTGGCTGCGGGATCCATTGTCACAAGCTAGCTTCCCTATGGTTATAAATGCCGTGAGATGCCTCTTTTTGAAGTTCGTAAGACATTGTAAACCATGAAGTGCGCTACAGAGTCAAGGCGTAAAAATAAAGGTATTCGTAATTTCCTTATATGGATGCCTCGATCTGGATGTGATAATCGTGCGCGGTTTCCCGAATGACGCCTATCGCTCGGACGTCCGCGCCTCGACCCCGATCAGGGGTTGTGGATTGCGCCCTGCGCCTCGGTGCATGGGCTCGGCATGGGGTATGCCATTGATGTCGTTTTTCTGGATGCCGCGCAACGCATCCGCCGCTGTGCCCGGTTGCAACCCTGGGGGATGGCTCTGTGCCGCGGCGCCGCCATTACCATCGAGATAGCTGCCGGCGCTTGCAATCGGCTGGCCCTGGAACCGGGGCAGCATCTGCGTCGGTGGCCCCTATGAAAAGGGTTTGGTTGGGCACGACCTTCGCTGTCCTGACCTGCGGAATGGCGGGCTGTGCGACTTCCAGCCATCTGTTGACCCTTCGGGCACGGGCGGCGCAGGCATACATCCAAGGAAATCTCCCTGCAGCGGAAACCCTGTATACCCGGCTGACCCGTGCCGCTCCGGCGGATCCGCTGCTCTGGGCGCGTCTCGGCAATGTCGAGGCCTTGAGCGGCCATCCCCATCAGGCTGTAAACGCCTATAACCGGGCCTTGCGGCTCAAGCCGGACTTCGCCGAAATCCGCTATAATCTGGCCATGTTGCGCATGAAGCATGGCGCAGGCGCAACTGATCGCGGCGGCGGATACGCCGCATCTACCACCGCCACTAGCGGCGCGCATTCATGCCTTGTCCGCCGGGATCAGCCATCTGGGTTTTGGTGCGGTCAGTGCGCCGACCCATTCCGAGGCTGGGGGCTAATGCGGCTTTTTGGTCGATCCATCTTGCTGTTCTGGGTGCTGACCTTTTGTTGGGCCGGTGTCCTGCCACCGGCTTCCGCCGCAGCCCACAAGCAACCTTCGGAGATTTTTACGCTCCGTGGACCGGCGCTGACTCAAGCCCTCTAGCAGGCATGGACCAGTGCCTGGCAGCGGCCGGGGGTTCTCACGGGTCCGGCGAAAGGACCGTCCGTCGTGGTCTTCTTTGACCCCAACTGCCCTTTCTGCGCCCATCTCTGGCGGGAGTTGCAGCCTTGGCGGAATCGCCTGCGCGTGCGCTGGATTCCCGTGGCGT
>JAKAFG010000174.1 GCA_021818125.1 Pseudomonadota bacterium
ACGTCAAGGCAACCGTTAGACCCTGGCCCTCGCCAAAACGAGGGCTCTGCTTTATTCAGCCCGGCCAATGCCAGTCGCGGCGCAGGGTTTCCAGCACCGCAATGGCCCGGCCGGTATCCGGGGCGAGCGCGTTCACATGTCCCATTTTGCGCCGCGGTCGGGCTTCATTCTTACCGTACAGATACAGCTTGAGCTGTGGATGGCGCAGTAGTGCATCCCAGTCTGGAGCGCCACTTTCCCAAAGATCGCCCAACAGATTCATCATCACCACCGGACTGATCAGGCGGGTATCCCCGAGAGGCAGGCCGCATATAGCCCTGACCTGCTGGTCAAACTGGCTATGCACACAAGCATCTATGGTGAAATGTCCGCTGTTGTGAGGACGCGGCGCCATCTCATTTACCAACAGTTGTCCAGATCTGTCGACAAAAAACTCGACAGCCAGCACCCCCACATAATTCAATGCCCCGGCAATACGCGCCGCACTGCGTCGCGCCTGATCCTGAAGCGATTCCGCAGTGCCGGCCGGCACAATACTTAAATCAAGGATGCCCCGGTGATGGACATTTTCGGCCACTGGATAAAAAACCATCATACCATCGGCAGCGCGTGCCAGGATAACGGAAATCTCTTGTGCCAGGGCGATGCGCCCTTCCAGCACTGCCTCAGCCTCCCCCAGCGCCGCCCAGGCAGCGGGCAGTTCCGCTGTGGAAGCAATCTCCACCTGCCCCTTCCCGTCATAGCCGAAACGCGCGGTCTTGAGAATGGCCGGGAAGGGTACAGTAGCCGCTGCACCAGCCAGGTCGGCTGTGCTGCGCAGCAGCGCGAATGGCGCAATAGCCAAATCCAGGTCGCGGAAGAAGGCCTTTTCCTGCGCACGGTCCTGGGCAATAGCCACCGCCCTGGCGCTTGGCCGCACGGGTATCACTTGCGCTATGCGTTCCAAGGAGTTCAGCGGAACATTCTCAAATTCTGTGGTAACCGCCGCGCAACTAACGGTCATCTGCTGTAAGGCGGTGGTATCTTCATAAGCCGCACAGAGGTGCCGGTCCGCCACCACCGCGGCCGGACAATTTGGATCGGGATCGAGCACCCAGACGCCATAACCCATGCGCCGGGCAGCGAGGGTGAACATCTGTCCGAGCTGTCCGCCGCCCAGTATCCCCAGCGTGGCGCCAGGCAGAATCAAAGAGTCACCTCCGGCAATGTCATGGCCATCACCGCCGCCTCCTGCCGCACCCGGAAATCCCGCAAGCGCCGGGCCAACGCCGCATCTGCACCGGCCAGCATGGCGGCGGCAAACAGACCGGCATTGGCCGCGCCCGCCGTGCCAATGGCAAAGGTCGCCACCGGCACCCCCTTGGGCATCTGCACGATAGACAGCAGGGAATCCATGCCTTGCAGATGCCTGGAGGGCACTGGCACGCCCAGCACCGGCACAATGGTCTTGGCCGCCAGCATGCCAGGCAGGTGCGCCGCGCCGCCAGCGCCAGCGATGATGCATCGCAGCCCCCGCTGTACGGCACTACCCGCATATTCAAAAAGAAGATCGGGCGTGCGATGTGCGGACACGACACGCTGTTCGTAGGGAATGGCCAACGCCTGCAACTGTTCTACCGCGGCGCGCATCACTTCCCAGTCGCTCTCGCTGCCCATTACCACACCCACTACCGGATGTTCCATGCCCGCCCTCCTCTCTAGGCCCCAGCACTAAACGGGTTATAATGCCTGTCATGGAAGAAGCCCTCAAGACCAGCCATCGTCCCATCCGCAGCTTTGTGCTGCGCCAAGGCCGCATCACCGCTGCTCAGATGCGCGCCGTCGCGGAACATTTACCGGCCTGGCGGATAGATGCCCATGCCGTCTGGCGGGATCCCTGGAATCGCCAAAGGCCGCTATTGCTGGAAATCGGCTTTGGTAACGGTGAGCATCTGGCTGCCATCGCTGCGCAACGGGCCGGTTGGGGCTGCATCGGTGCGGAGGTACACACGCCCGGCGTGGGGTCCCTGCTGCTACAACTGCGGGAGGCCGGGACCGACAATGTCCGCATTGTCCATGATGATGTTGTCACCTGGCTACGGACGCTGCCCGAAGCCCTGCTGCAGTGCATCGTCATCCAGTTTCCTGATCCCTGGCCCAAAAAACGACAGCAAAAACGCCGCCTGATCCAGCCGGATTTCGCTGCATTGCTTTGCCGCTTGCTGCAGACCGGTGGCGAACTGCAGTTGGCCACAGACTGGGCGGATTATGCCGGGCAGATGCTCGCGGTGCTCAACGCCACCCCGGGCCTGCAGAATGCCAATCCCGACAATGGCTATGTCTCCCGCCCTGACAGTCGCATATTGACCCGATTTGAGCGGCGCGGGCAACGACTGGGGCATGAAGTTTATGACCTCTGCTATCGACGCGTCCCGTGAACATCAAACATTCCGACTGGTTGCGCTGCCCCATGCGCGGGCGCAGCATTTTTGCCAAATTGAGCAGCGAGGACATCTGCCAGTTCGGTATGGACGTCCACTACTGGTTGGCGGGCGCTTTAGCACGCTGATGAGATATACTGAGAAAGCGAGATCGGCCCGCGGCCTCCTTCCAGGCTTTTCGACTCTGAGGGATAGCACATGACCCAAGTGACCATTATCGGTGCGGGATTCGGTGGTCTGACAGCCGTCCGCCATCTGCGCCGCCAGATGCCTGATGCGGAAATCACCGTTATCGCACCCAAGGCTGAGTTTATTTACTACCCCAGCTTGATTTGGATTCCCACAGGGCTGCGGCAGGGCGAAAACCTGCGGATTCCGCTGGACGATTTCTTTCGACGTCGGCGGGTGCAATTCCATCGGGGCCGCGTCACCGGCCTGCGCGATGGCGGCCGTACCGTCATCACTGATCAGGGCGAAGTCCGGAACGATGCACTCATCATCGCCAGCGGCGGGCGGGGACTCCGCAAACTGCCGGGTATCGAGTACAGTTTCGCCATCTGCGACGGCATTGATGCGGCTGAAAATATCCGCGATCGCCTGGCCCTGATGAACAAAGGCACTGTTGCCTTCGGCTTTGCGGGAAATCCTCTGGAACCCACCGCCGTGCGCGGTGGCCCGGTGTTTGAACTACTTTTCGGGATCGACACCCATCTGCGACGCATCGGCAAACGTGAGCAGATCGAACTGGTGTTTTTTAACCCGATGAAGGAGCCGGGCAACCGCCTGGGTCCCAAGGCGGTTGAGGGGTTGCTCGTGGAGATGGAGCGACGTGGCATTCGCACCCATCTCGGCCATAAAATCAGCGGCTTCGCGGCCGACAAGGTGATGACTGAGGGAGGGGACATTCCTGCTGATCTGATTCTCTTCATGCCCGGCATGACCGGCCCGGACTGGGCAGCCGACAGCGGCATGCCCCTCTCTGCCGGCGGCTTTTTTCAGTCTGATCTACACTGCGCCGCTCCAGGCCATCCAGGTGTCTTCATCATCGGTGATGGGGGTTCCTACGCGGGAAGCCCGGACTGGCTACCCAAGCAGGGCCATACGGCGGACCTGCAGGCCGAGACCGCCGTGCATAATCTGCTCCGGCATCTGCAAGGGAAGGCCGCAGACAAGACTTTCCGCAGCGAACTGGTCTGCATCGTCGATGCCCTGGACAGCGGTATCATGGTCTATCGCAGCCCGAAACAGGCCAGCGTCTTAGCTAATCCGCTCTGGCATGCGGCCAAGGTCGCCTTCGAATGGCGCTATCTGCTGCATTATCGCTGATCGTGTCCAATCTCAGAATCGCGGCTGCAAGGTCGGAGCGCAGGGGCGACCAGCCCGCTCCCCAAACAACAATACGCTGTGCGTTCACTGTTCCTCTCCAGGCGTACCGTAATGCCGTCCCTTCCATGCGCCGCCCCGGCCGCCATAATGACGGCGGGCAGAATCCAAAGTCATGAGCGTATAAAGCAGGGCCGCAACGGGCAAGCTGAACATCCAGAACGGGTTCAGCGCGTAAAGACGCAAGGTGGGCAGATAGGCCGTCAACATCAGCATGCAGGCCAACAGCGCGGGCAGCGCCAGCCAGATATTTTCCGCCCAAAGACCGAACAGCAGCACACCTACCGGCCAGGCATAGAGAAAAATCATCCCTAACGTCGCCCCGAGCAGGCGCCAGGGACTGAACTGCAGTTGCACATAGGCGGAGCGCGTTACCATCCGCCATATTTCGCCAAGCCGCTGATAATCCCGCAGACTATGGCTCTCGGTTCCCAAACCCAGCCAGATAGACCCATGGGGCTTCAGTAAAGCCGCTAACGTGCAGTCATCTATGAGTGCGGCGCGCATAGCAGCGAAACCACCCGCCTTTTCGAGGGCCTCCCGACGCAGCAGCATGCACCCCCCGGCAGCGCCAGCCAGCGCCCGGCGCGGGTTATTGACCCAGGGAAAGGGATACAGCATCTGGAAGAAGAAGATGAAGGGTGGAATCAGAAGACGCTCCCAAAAACTGCGACAAGAGAGCATCACCATCAAAGAGACCAGTGACCGGTCTTGGTCCTCTATCTGGGTGACGAGGCGTTGCAGGACATCCGGCCCGTGCACAATATCGCCGTCGGTGAACCAGAGCAGCGGCACCAAACCCGCCGCGGTCACCCCCTGGGCCATGGCCCAGACTTTACCCGCCCAGTTTTCCGGCAACGGCGCGCCGCTCAGCACCTCCAGACGTGAAGTGGCGTCCACCCGCCGCGCCGCCTCCCGTGC
>JAKAFG010000008.1 GCA_021818125.1 Pseudomonadota bacterium
AGGTATTCAGGCCAATTATACCGCAGGTCCGGTCACTGCATCGGTATCCTGGAATGATGGCTTCTACTCGAATCGCTTCAACTGGGTGACCGGCATGTTGACCTGGGCGATTAACAAACAGAACAGCGTGTTCTTCCAGGGTGGCGGGAATCTGGGACAGACCGATTATGCCTACTCCTCCATTGCTACCACACCGTTGCAGAATAACGAAAGCATCTTCGACGTAGGTTACACCTATAATGGCAGCAACCTGTCGGTCACGCCTTACATGCAGTATACCAGCGTGCCGGCCGGCGCAATTCAGGCGCTGGGTGATGGCACCAGAAAGACCAGTACCCTCGGTGCCGCCATCCTCGCCGACTATAGCCTGACGGACAAAGTATCCGTCGCCGGTCGGGTGGAGTACATCAGCAACTCCGGCACCGCCACTGATGGTGCGGCCAATCTCACCGGCTTCGGCCCCGGCTCCCATGCCTGGTCGCTGACCGTGACGCCGACTTACCAGGACGGCGGCTTTTTCGCTCGGGCTGAGCTGTCTTATGTCGCTGCTACCATGCCAAGCAATACGGGTTTCTCGGGCACCAACAGCCTTGCCCAGACTCAACTCCGTGGCATGGTCGAAACCGGCTTCATGTTCTAACCCCCGGGGCTTTTGTCCCCGGGATGTTCTAACCCTGTGCAAGAGGTGTCGTCATGAAATTGATTACTGCCATTGTTAAACCCTTCAAGCTCGATGATGTCCGTGAGGCGTTATCGGCAGTCGGGATCCAGGGCCTCACGGTCACTGAAGTCAAAGGCTTCGGGCGCCAGAAAGGTCATACCGAACTCTACCGCGGCGCTGAATACGTGGTGGATTTTCTCCCCAAGGTCAAAATCGAGGCGGTAATCAGTGATGACGCCGTCGATCAGGCTATTGAGGCCATCGAAAAGGGCGCCCGCACCGGCAAGATTGGTGACGGCAAGATTTTCGTCTCCGAAGTATTGGAAGCTATCCGCATCCGCACCGGAGAAACCGGTAATGATGCGCTGTAACCCCTATGACCGTTTTACAACCGCTCAGAAATCCTTATAAGGAGGAATTTTCTCATGTCAGTAGCTTGGCTTAATACCGGCGACAATGCGTGGCAGCTTACCGCAGCGACCGTCGTTGGCTTGCAAAGTGTTCCCGGGCTCGTCGTCCTGTACGCGGGCATTGTCAAGAAAAAATGGGCCGTCAATTCCGCTTTTATGGCCTTTTATGCCTTTGCCGCCGTACTTATCGCGTGGGTCCTCTGGGCCTATAACATGGGTTTCGGTAATCAATGGTTCCCTTTCGTCGGCCTGCCGCACCCTATCATCAGTATGCAGGATGAACTCAAACAGGCACTGATTCCAGCATCGAACACCAGCGCTGCCTTCCCCATGTCCACCATGGTGTATTTCCAGTTTGTCTTTGCCGCCATTACTTTGGTGATTATGGCAGGCGCCGTATTGGGACGGATGAGCTTTAAGGCCTGGATGATTTTCGTTCCCTTATGGCTCACCTTCTCCTATACCGTTGGCGCTTTCAGTTTGTGGGGTGGTGGTTTCCTCTCGAGCCTCGGCGTTATTGATTACTCCGGTGGTTATGTCATCCATCTTTCTGCGGGTGTCGCAGGCTTTGTGGCGGCGGCGGTGATTGGACCGCGCCTGGCGCGTGACCGGGAAAACTTCCAACCCAACAATGTGCTGCTGATGCTGGTCGGTGCCGGTATCCTCTGGCTCGGCTGGAATGGCTTCAACGGCGGTGATCCCTACGCTGCCAGCCGCGATGCGGGTGTGGCGGTACTGAACACCAATATTGCCACAGCGGTCAGCGTCATTGTCTGGACCATCATGGACATCTTCTACTTCAAGAAGCCATCGGTCATCGGTGCCGTGCAGGGCATGATCACCGGACTGGTGGCTATCACCCCGGCGGCAGGTGTTGTCGATGGCTGGGGCGCGATTGCCATTGGCATCAGCTCCGGCATCATCCCCTGGCTCAGCATGAACCTGCTCGGCAAAACCGCGCTGTTCCGCAAGGTGGATGATACCCTGGGTGTCTTCCATACCCATGCGGTGGCGGGTCTACTCGGTGGTGTCATGACCGGTTTACTGGCGACCAAGGCGGGTTGTGCAGCTTTCGCCCTGAGCACCCCGGGCGGCGCCATTGAGGGCAACTGGCATCAGGTCTGGCTACAACTCATCGGTGCAGCATTCATCATCGTGCTGAACATCGTGGTGACGTACATTCTGCTCAAGCTTATCAGCTTGATCGTACCTCTGCGCATGTCTGAAGAAGAATTGATGATCGGCGATGACGCGGTCCACGGTGAAGAAGCGTATGCCTTCTATGGCGATGGCGAACGTCGGCCGGTGGCAGGGGACTGAACTCCGCTAACATTTCAACGTTCTTACACACGGCGGGCAACCGCCGTGTTTTTTACCTAACCGCCATCTGGCAAAACTCAAAATTTCTACTAAATTGATACGATAGCGGAAATCCCTAACTCACCCTGTTGTTGCGGGCCTCGCAGAGGACTTTGATGATTCCCGATGCCGTTTTGAGCCAGTTACAAAATCTGGTTCGTATCTATGAATTCAACGCGTTCTTCGAGGAAACCGCCGCACTCGCCGCAGACCTACTGGAAGCCGATGGCGCCGCCTTCATCGCCCACGAAGAACATAGCCTGCGTTACCTGTTTTTTCATGGCTTGCCCCCGATCTATTCAGATTTGTCGAAGCACGTTTTCCCCGATGACCGAGGAATCAGCGGTGCCGCACTACGGGAGGACCGCGCCATTTATGTGCCGGATTATCCGCACAGCCCTCACGCCATGCCAGAGTATGTGGCTACTGGTTTACAGGCAAGCCTCGCCCTCCCCGTTCACGGCCCCCAGGGTGCCAGTGGCATCCTGGCCGTTGCCTGGTTCCGCCCGGCGCCCGCAGAGCTCGCTGAAAGCACTTTGCACCTGGCACAACTATTGGCCGATATGCTAGGTGCCGCCTGGTACCGGATGGGTATTGAGTTACACCTGGAACATATTGCCACCCGTGATGCACTCACCGGCGTACCCAACCGCTATCAACTCGAAGAACGATTGACTATCGCCTGCGCCAGCGCCCACCGCGAGCAGTGCACCTTGGCCATCGTTTTGCTAGACATTGATGGATTTAAAGAGGTCAATGACAGTTTGGGCCATAGCGCGGGGGATCGTCTCCTGTGTGAAATTGTAACCCGCCTGCATGATGTGCTGCGTGCCAGCGATACCATCGTCCGCCTGGCCGGTGATGAGTTCATACTGCTGCTGGAAAAACTGCACAGCCGTCGCGATCTGGAAGATGTACTCCAGCGCATTCTGCTGGCGCTCAACATTCGCATCGGGGTAGATGATCAGCAGATTGGTATAACAGCCAGCGCTGGCGTCACCACTTATCCGCATGATAACGTCGATCCCGTTGAGCTTATCCACCATGCGGACCAGGCGGTCTATCGTGCCAAGGCGTCGGGTGGGAATTGCTGGAGCTATTACGATCATGAGGACGATGAGCGCAGGCGCTCCGCCCAACACCTGCGCGGCGAACTGGAACGCGCGCTGTCAAAACAGGAGTTTGTCCTCTACTGGCAGCCTATCATCGACATGCAGAGCGGTCTTTGCGTTGCTGCAGAAGCATTGATCCGCTGGCAACACCCTGAGCGCGGTCTGCTCCTACCCGACAGTTTTCTGGACGTCGCGGAGAACTCTACGGTCATGCAGCGCATTGGGGCGTGGGTTATCCATAACGCCTGCCAACACGGCGAGACCTGGACCAAGCAGGGCATGGTCCTAGACATCCAGATCAACCTCGCTGCCCGTCAAGTAGAAAATCATCGTCTTTGCGACGACTTACGCCGCGCGCTGGCGGGCTGCCCCGCACTGCCCACAGAGCGCATCTGCCTAGAACTGGTTGAACGCATCGCCCTGCGCGATATCGCCAAAACCGCCAGACTGATTAGTGACTGCCAGAGCCTTGGTGTGCGCTTCGCCCTCGACGACTTTGGAACAGGGCCTGCAGCACTGCAATACCTTCTCGAACTCGGCTGCAACCAGATCAAAATCGACCACAGCTTCGTCATCCCCATGGCCAGAAGTCAACGCCACCAACAGATGATTCAGGCCATGATCCAGATGGCCCATGCGCTGGGTGTAACCGTCACTGCCGAAGGAATTGAGAATATGGAGAGCTCTGACCTCCTGCGCCAGATGCAGGCGGATCGAGGACAGGGATACGGCATTGCCAGGCCTATGCCGGCATCGGATTTTGCCACATACTGGCTACAAAACGCCGCTACGGAAAAGCCTGCATCATGACGAAGATTCTCGTTTTACAGCACCATCCGGAAGAAGGGCTGGGTAGCCTGCACAATATTCTTGCGGCACAGGGGCATCGAACGGAGGTGCATCGCCTTGATCTGGGCGTGCCGGTTCCCGATGATTTGGCTGACTATGGCGCCTTGATCATCATGGGCGGACCCATGAGCGTCCACGATACGGACCGGCACCCGTGGCTGCTCAACGAGCAACAAATTATTCGCCGGGCAGTTGGCGAAGAACTCCCCGTCCTGGGACACTGCCTCGGCGGGCAATTGATTGCCCGTGCGATGGGCGGCCAGGTGACCCCTAATCCGGATGGCCCGGAAATCGGCTGGTGGACGGTCACCAAGACCCCAGAAGCAATGAGCAGCGCCTGGTTAGCAGAGCTTCCCGACTCGTTTACGCTCTTTCACTGGCATGGCGAGACCTTTTCCCTGCCATCCGGTGCGGTGCCTCTGCTTTCCAGCGACCTTTGTGCCCAGCAGGCCTTTGCCATTGGCAAGCACTGTCTGGCGCTTCAAGGCCACCCGGAGGTCACCTCCGCCACGGTGCAAGCTTGGACGGAAAGCATGGCGGATGACTTGCAACAAACCGGTGTGGGCGTACAGTGCAGCAGGACCATTCACGACCATCTGGAGCACAAATGTGAAGAGTTGCTGGGCCGCGCCATGGCGATCTACCGCCCGTGGCTAGAACAACTGCGTTAACGACTCAGCGCTGCTCTGTCTCGATCATTTCTGCAGTCAGCAAACGTAGCAACGCCATGACTTCCTTCGGATCACGCACATCGGTTGTGGTCAACCGCAACCGCAAGTCGCCGTGCCGCAGATAGGGTGGCAAGCGCAACGAAGCTCTCTGTTCCGGATCCAGTTTGTTCAAGGCCACAACGACCAACGTGCTATTCAAGAAAGGCAGAATCTTGTCCAGATAGAGATGAATGGCGTCAATAGGTTGAGGTCGCGTGGCATCTATAAGCACAATCAAACCATCCGCGTTTTTGCCCAGAATTTCCCACATAAACTGAAAACGTTCTTGTCCGGGAATGGCATAAAGATGGAGTCTGACAGGGATTTTCGGGCAACGGATCACTCCGTAATCCATTGCTACTGTGGTGGTTTTTTTGCTTTCTAGCGATGTTGACCCTGAGTAGGCGGCGTCGGTAGAGAGCAACTTTTCGCCGAACAACGTGCGCAAGGCTGTCGTCTTTCCAGAGGCGACATGCCCGGCGATAATGATTTTTTTTTCAGCGGTCAGATCGGTCATGGGCCTAATCTTTAAACTTGTGTCGACAGTGTAAAGCAAACCATGTCGACTCTCAAATAATCCAGGCAGACCAATAGATTACCCATACAACAATCTGACCGCGTACTGCTGCTCTGAATCGCTGCGCAAAATCATGCGCTGACGATGACCACAGCCTGCTCAGGGCTGCGCCATAGCCTGCCCTACATACTGCCCCATCCAGTGCTCTATCTCTTCCACCTCACGGAGGTGCCCATAAAGGCCAATGCGTGCCGAGAACTTAGTGACGGCGGCGCCCTTGGTCTGCAGGGTAATCAGAATGGCGTTACCCTCTGAATCATATCCATGCACTTCGACAGTATCGGGACTGATCTGCTTGGACCCGGTAAACTGCATACCCGCCTGAGGCAAGGCCTTTTCAGCCGCAGCAGTGACCACGCTGAGCGATGCGGGATAATAGGTGTAGTAGGGTACAGGATTAACTTGTGGGGCCCAGCTGGCTGTGCAGCCACTCAACCCAAGAGCCAGTACCACAGAGGCTGCCGCGAGGCGTGAGGATAAGGTCATAGCATTCTCCATAGCGAAATACGGGGTCGGTCCGGGGAGTGGACCTTCGCTTCATACTATACTGCAAAAGGCGGCGGAGAGGATTCATCCGGCAACGCCTCAAACAAGATAATGAAAGGATAGAGACCTCTCCCGGAGCCGCCATTGCGATCAGCAGGACTGTGCCTGGTTGACTACACTAGTATCCTTGTGGAACTTGGCACCATAATAAACACCTAAGTACCATTACGAGGAGATAGTGACCATGAAGACGGCACGCTGGTTGATGATTGCAACATTACCCCTTGCGTTAGCGGGCTGCGCGAATAATCCCTACGCCAGCAATAGCACCACGGCCAATACGGCGGGAGGTTCTCTGCTCGGTGCCGTCGCCGGCGCGGTCATCGGAAATCAAACCGGCTCGCCGCTGGCAGGCGCCGCCATTGGCGCCGGGTTAGGCGGACTTGCTGGTTATGGTATCTCCAGGAGCCAACAGCAGGCGCCGGCACCACAGCCCGGTTACTATGCAGCGCCACAGGGCAATGTACCGTGCCCCCCCGGCTATGTGTGTACGCCGACGGCGCCTCAATATCAGCAACCACCTGCCTGTCCGCCAGGATATACCTGTTACCCTCGATAAGTTGAAGTATGGGGGTAGTCCAAACTCCGGCATGAGGTTTCGGTGCCCCGCCGCCGCAACGTGTACAGGGGCGCCAGGATGACAGCGATCAGTCAGCGCACACACCCCCAGACGGCAAGGCACGGACCATGGGACCCGTCATTTTCGACCCTGAGAAAGACGATCATTGGAGGCCAAGGAAACTCTGATGGAGCTCCACTCCGGCAGTACGTACCGTTTGCCGATATTTCTCGTTTACTGCTTGAGAATAAACAGCCAACTATCAGCCTTACTTGAACTTTCTGGAGACTATGACCTAGAATGCAAATGTAATTCCAGACGGAGGCCGTGCATCAGCATGGGCGTACGATACCATCTTCGAGTTTTCAGGCTGGGGGCTTTCGGCTTCGCCGCCGCAACACTTGCGGGCTGCGCGAGCATGCCCAGCCACATGGTCGGTACGTCAGGCGGTGGCCACGGTTCGGCGATAGTGGGTTCTGCTTATTCCACCGGGCAGGATTGCCACGCGCCAGATCCTGACCCCAATGCTGCCTACAATCAACCTTATGAAATCAATGGAAATTGGTATCATCCCATGCGTGGCGATGCGGGCTTTTCCGAAAATGGCATCGCCTCCTGGTACGACCAGCAATCCTCCAGCGCGGTGACCGCCATGGGCACTGCCTTCCACGCCCGGCAAATGACGGCCGCGAGCCGAACGCTGCCGCTGCCCTCCTGCGTGCGCGTCACTAATCTGAAGAACGGACGCAGTGTCGTGGTGCTGGTTGATGATCGCGGTCCCTTTGTGAGTGGCCGCATCATGGATATGTCTTATGGCGCCGCCAGTCAGCTGGGCATGCTCAACCAGGGCACAACGCCGGTACATATTCAGGTGATTCCCAGCAGTCCAAACCCCAGCACACCGCTTCCCCAAGTGCTACCTGTGGCACAACAACGTATCGCGCCCAAGATGGCACCCGTACCGGTCTTGCACACGCCGACGGCGATATCTGTGCCCGCCTATACGCCTCCTGCCAGTGCCAACCTGACGGCCGTGGTAGACGACGCTTTTTCCAACAGCCCGGTCCGCGCCATACCTGCCGTCCAGAAGGCCCCTCCCGCTCCTGTTCCACCGCGTCGGGAAGCTGGCGCCCACACCTTACGGCGGTGGCGGCAGACACCACCGCCCGAGCAAATCTATCTGGAAACCGCAAATCCCATGGAGCTGCAGACCGCTGTCCGCGAGCGCAGCAAACTGCAAGATTTCGGCATAAGCACCGCACAGATGGTGCCAGTATCCTCCACGATCGCGGGCGGTCTATATAAAATCAAGATCGGTCCAATGGCCCCCACCGCCGCCCCGGAAGACTATGCGGCCAGTTTGCAACGCCTGCGCCTCGGCACTTTTGTAGTCAGCGAGCAGGAGGGTTAAGGGCATCCGCGCTCAATCTGCGTAACGGTGGCTCTCGACGCTCTCCCAATATGGCCCAGACAATCAGGATGATCCAGGCGATGCCCGACCAGCCTAAGACAATATTCAGGACCAGCACCCACAGAAAATGTTCGTGATGACGTGCTGCGGCAATAATGCTGGGGATAAAATAGATAAACA
Organism: Pseudomonadota bacterium; assembly: GCA_021818125.1. GTDB lineage: Bacteria > Pseudomonadota > Gammaproteobacteria > Acidithiobacillales > Acidithiobacillaceae > Acidithiobacillus. The sequence goes on from JAKAFG010000008.1 coordinate 8,375, forward strand.
AACCGAGTATGGCACCTAATAACCATACCACTATATGCAGAAATATCGCCGCAATGCCCAATCCTATCAGCGCCAACACCACAATGCTTATCGCCATTAAAGTACTCAAGCCGCAACTCCTTCCGCCTTAGCGGTAAATAGTTTACTGATAATGCTATCTCCTGCCAGTTCTTCGCCACTGAGCGTCAGCGCCAGCAATTCGCCGCCTAACACCTCCGGGGAGATAATAAGGTCGGCACCGATCTGTCGCAGACGTTCCAGATTTTTACTATTCTGAACCGCCGCCACGGTTTTTCCGGGAACAGCCAACTCTTTGGCCGCAAGGATGATAAAGGCATTTTCGCTGTCTATGACCCGCAATGCGAGAACACCAAGGGCACACCCGGCCCCCGCCTTACGCAAAACATCCAGATCCGTAGCATCACCAATCATGAGGTCTTCTTTGGCCATCCACGCATGTTCTGGCGTCACGGGAACCAGCACCAGCGCCAACAAATGGCGGGCACGCAACGCGCGATAGGTGTTCTGTGCCAACGCATTATCACCAATAATCAGATAATGGTTACGGTGACCACGCTTTTTTTCTCCCATCAGCAGGCGCTGCATCCGGCCATTTACCAGCGGTACAACGACCGCAGAAATAGAAGTTGCGAAAACGGTGATACCCAGGATGATGATGGAGATAACAAAAAATCGGGCATCTTCGCTTTTCGGCACAATGTCCCCATACCCCACGGTGGACATGGTAACCACGGCGAAATACAAGGCGCTCACCAGATTTTTGATAGGCGGCGAAAATCCTGCGCCCAACACATAACTGCCCAGTACCGCATAGCTCATCAGGAGCAAAATAGAAATCGCCGCAAAGAGAGTACCTGCGGCCACGCTCGAACGCGCAAAATGGCGCCGAAACAACAGCAACGTTACCAGGATCACGGCATTAAAGATGGTGACACCACTCCACACAAAACCATAGTGATGCAGTAACATGGCCAGCATCGCTGCCGCCAGCACCAACGTAATGGCCCAGGAAAATCGGGAGCGAAACAGCAATCCGGAGGCCATCAGTAATAAAACGATACCGACAACTGCCTCGGGTATCGTGCCCAGTGCCGATAAGAGCGGGGCTTGACTCAGGCTGGTGGATGGCGCGAGATCGGCTAGCTCCGGGAATATCTGAGTAAGGTGCGGCAACGCATTCAGGATCGCCAGCACCCCCAACAGCCCCACAGCAAGCGCCATCGGTATCTGCGGAAACCAGGCATCGAGACGCAGAACCACCCGCGTCTTAGCCGCAAAGCGAAAAAGCCGCTGCCGTAGCGACAACCTCATCACATCGGGGATTCTGATCATGAACAGTCCCTTATTTATGGAGACCAGACGCCGTTAAAGCGGAAATTCGGCGAGGCGATAAAATACCTTTCAGCCTCAACATCATCCACTCAGAACTGTAGCATCTTTAGGGCGTTGCAGCGACATGCCCCCCGCAAGACGGGGCGCATTGAGCTTCGAGAGAAGATTAACTGTGGTTTGCGTCTGATCCGTCAGCCGGACCGAAAGTGGTGCGCATACCCGTCGTGCATCTGTTATTGGAAGGGATGGATTCCCCGCAACAGACTGATGCCCTGATCAACGGGCGCATTCAGGTGGGGATCGTGCGGAACGCTTACCATGAGTCGAGCAACTGGCACGGCTCCTAAGAACTACCCGAACACAAATGGCCCTGGTGCGTGGCCTCTAACGGCACTAACCCTCGCAATTTCCATGCGATTGCCAAACCAATGAGCGCCATGACGCCCACCAGCCCGGCCACCCCGTTCCAACCCCAGGCCGTGTAGAGCAACCCGCCAGCCGTGCCGATGATCGCAGAGCCGATATAGTAGAAGAACAGATAGAGCGATGCCGCCTGCGCTTTGGCAAACGGCGCCCGTCGCCCGACCCAACTGCTGGCGATAGAGTGCCCGCCGAAAAATCCGAACGTCAGTGCAACGACTCCCGAAATGATCATCCACAATGCGGTCGAAAAGGTCAGCATAATACCCGCCAGTATGAGCACGAAAGCAATCCACAAGACCTTACGCCGTCCTAAACGACCCGCAATATGGCCCATCCACGGCGAGCTGAAAATGCCGATGATATAAACGCTGAATATCAGCCCTACCGCCGCCTGACTGAAATCATAAGGGGCCGCCATCAAGCGATATCCCAGATAATTGTAAACGGTCACAAAGATGCCCATGAGAAAAAATCCCTCGGTAAACAGCCAGGGTAATCCGGAATCTTTGAATATGTCAGAGATATGGCCGAGTTTGCGCCGCCAGCTCAAGGCGCGCGGCACAAAACGGCGCGAGGCGGGCAGTGCGCGCAAAAAGATGACACTGGCACACAAACCGGTCACGCCGATGGTGCCAATACCCACGCGCCAACCCCAATAATTCGCCAGCACCCCCGCGAGCAAGCGCCCGGACATGCCGCCCACGGCGCTGCCACTAATATACAGCCCCATACCCAATCCGATGGATTCCGCATGCATTTCTTCATTGATATAGGTCATAGCGACCGCCGGCAAACCGCTCAAGGTCAGGCCCAGTAAAGCCCGCAAGGCCAAAAACCCATACCAGTTCGACACGAATCCGGTGCACAGCACCAGCAGCGCCGACAAAAACAGGGAAAGCACCATGACCGGCTTGCGCCCCCAGCGATCAGACAGATTGCCCGCGAACAGCATGGCCACCGCCAGCACTCCCGTCGTCAGCGAAAGCGACAGCGCGCTACCCGCCGCACCGACTCCGTATTCTTTGGTGAAGGCGGGCATCAGTGGCTGCACGCAATACAGCATGCTGAAGGTGGCAAATCCCGCGGCAAACAGGGCAATATTCGTCCGCCGGAACGCCGCCGTTCCGTGATGAATGGCGCTATTTGGCGGGGCATCCGGAGACTGGGGGGTGCTATGCGTGGTGGCGAGATTCATAGCACGGACATACGGTTGGATATCTCAAGCGGGTTACCGTCTGGGTCACGAAGGTAAATGGACAGTATTGTAAAGTAAAGTGGTCCCTCTGGTGGACCCAGCCCTAGTCACATCAGAATGATGTCGTACTGCTCCTGTGTATAAGTCGCCTCTGCCTGCACCTTGATGGGTCGGCCGATAAACTCCTCCAGCGCCGCAAGGCTGGTGCTTTCCTCGTCCAACAGCTTCTCCATGACCTGCGGGGAGGCCAGAACCACAAAGCGTTCGGCGGGGTAGGCGCGGGTTTCGCGGACGATCTCGCGGAGGACTTCGTAGCAGATGGTTTCTGCGGTTTTCATGAAACCGCGGCCGTGGCAGTAGGGGCAGGGCTCGCAGAGGGTCTGGCGCAGACTTTCGCGGGTGCGTTTGCGGGTCATTTCCACCAGGCCCAGAGAGGATATCTGGGTGATGTTGCAGCGGGTGCGGTCGCTCTGGATGCCCTTTTCCAGCGCACGCTGGACCCGGCGTTTGTGCTCCTCGTCTTCCATGTCGATGAAGTCGATGATGATCATGCCGCCGATGTTGCGCAGGCGCATCTGCCGGGCGATGGCGGCGGCGGCTTCCAGGTTGGTCTTGAAAATGGTTTCTTCCTGATTGCGTCGTCCCACGAAGCCGCCGGTGTTGACGTCCACCGTGGTCAGCGCCTCGGTCTGGTCGATGATGAGGTAGGCACCGGACTTGAGGGTGACCCGGCTTTGCAGGGCGCGCTCAATTTCGTCCTCGACGTTATAAAGATCGAAGAGTGGACGCTCGCCGCTGTAGTGTTCAATGCGATCAGCCACTTCCGGGATGACGCCCTGACAAAAGGCCAGAGCGGCATCGACGGTTTCCCGCGAATCAATGCGTACCCTTTGGATGTTGTCGGACATCACATCACGCATCATGCGCATGGCGAGGTTGAGGTCGCTGTGAATCTGGCCGGGGGCCGGGCTGCGCTCCAGCCGGGCGCGGATGGAGTCCCACAGACGCCGGAGAAAATCGATATCTCCGGCGAAATCGGTTTCTTCCACGCCTTCCGCGAGGGTGCGGATGATGTAGCCGCCGGCCTCTTCGGGCGGGATCGCGGATTTAAGCTGCTCCTTGAGCCGGAAACGTTCTTCAGGCGATTCAATGCGGGTGGAGACGCCGATGCGCGGCACAAAGGGCATGTAAACCAGATAACGTCCTGGCAGCGTGATGCGGGTGGAGAGGCGTGCGCCTTTGCTGCCGAGGGGGTCCTTGATGACCTGCACCAACACTTCCTGCCCTTCGTGGAGCAGGGCACAGACGTTGCGGACCTCGTGGTGGCCAGCACGGGTTTCGATGTCCGTCTCGCCTTGCACTTCCTCGCTGTCATCCTGAATATCCGCGGCGTGGAGGAAGGCGGTGCGTTCCAGGCCGACATCAACGAAAGCAGCCTGCATGCCGGGCAGGACGCGGCGGACGATGCCTTTATAGATATTGCCCACTAGACCGCGATGACCGCTGCGCTCGACCTGGAGCTCCTGGAGGACGCCATTATCCACCAGCGCGACACGGATTTCCTGGGGGGTGACGTTGATCAGCAGTTCTTCGCTCATGGATGTCCTGAGAGGCAAGGGGGGGAGAGGCCGCAAGCGGCAAGCATCTCCGCCGTTTCAAAAAGGGGCAGACCCATGACACCGCTGTAAGACCCCTGCAAGCCGCTGACAAAGACCGCGCCGATGCCCTGAACCGCATAGGCCCCGGCCTTATCAACCGGTTCGCCGGTGTCCCAGTAGACGCGCATCTCCGCGCTGCTGAGGGGGCGCAAGCGGACGGCGCTGCTGCACAGGCGCAGGTCTACCTGGCCTCGATGGAGAACAGCGACAGCCGTATGCACTTGATGCCAGAAGCCGCCGAGCACTGTATACATTTGCATGGCTTCCTCGAAGTTGCCGGGCTTGCCGAAGGCGCGATCGCCCAGCGCCACGACGGTGTCTGCGGCCAGGATGACGGCTTCCGGGCTTACCGTAGCCGCAGCGAGTGCTTTGCCATGGGCCAAACGCTGAGCGAGGGTGTCCGGGGTCTCGCCGGGCCGCGGGGTCTCATCCACGTCAGTGGCCAAAACCTCTGGCGCATAGCCCAACTGCTGGAGCAGGGCCAAGCGGCGTGGTGAGGCAGAGGCGAGAATTAGGCGGGTCACGGAGTCGGGTTGGCGTTTACCAACAGCAGTTCGGCCGTGCCCGTGCCGAGGCCGGCGCCGGTAGCCAGAGCCAGCACCTTATCGGGGACACCGTTGCGGCGCAGGGTGCGGAGGATGGTTTCGGCACGTTGGGTGGCAACATTGGCACCCAAGGGCTGTGGCGCTACCCGCACCAGTATTTCACTGGCTGCCGTCTGCTTGAGGATGCCGGAAATGGCCTGCAAACGCTGCTCGCCATCCGCGGAAAGCCGGTTGTCGCTACCGAACAGGCTGGTTACCGGCATGGTGACATGCACCCCGTCGCTGGCGGCCCGGACCTGGGCGTATACCGTCAGCGCCTTGCCATAGCCGGGCTGCGCCGTGAGCGGGCTGGTGGATACGCCTGGGATGGGTGTGGCACCCTGCTGTATCGCCATCCCGGCAAGGCGCTGCTCTTCAGACTGCAGCATCTGCTGCTGTTGCTGGATTTCGGCTTGCAGATGCCGGGTCTGGGCGCCGCTCATGGCTTTGCTCGCCAGTTGTTCGCGCAGTCTGCCGTATTCGTCCTGCAGCGACTGGTGCTGGCGGGTCAACGACTGCACCAGTCGCTGCAGGCTGCTGAGCCGGTTTTGTTCTGCCGCCTGTTGGCGTTGTTCGTAGAGGCCAGCGAGGCGCGCATTAAAAATGGCCTGATCGACCTGGAAAAGGGCAGGGTTGGCCTGGTCGCGAGTCATCATCTGCAGGCTGCTGTGCAGGCCGGACAAGGTGGCGGAAGGCATCGGCGGACCACTGCGCTGCGCATTTTGCAGGCGTTGGAGGGCTTGCTGCAAAGCCTGCGTGGTGGCGGTATCGGCTGCCGCCATACCGGGCAGCGCAATGAGCAGGGCTGCGGCGATGAGGTGACGGGCGCGCATCATGGGGCCTCCTTGGCGATCTTCGCCTTGGTGACGTCGATTTGCTGGCGGGTCGTAGCAATCTGACTTTGCAAATTGCCGATCTGACTTTTCAGCATGGCACGCTGGCTGCCGCTGGCTGCTGCATTCAGGCGGGTCTGGATATTATCCAGCAGCACTTTGGCGAGCAGGGTCTGACGGTCGGCATACACATAATCGCCACGCGCCACCGCTTCCCGCGCGGCGCTCAGAGCCTTCTGTACCGGCGCCAGTTGCCGCGCGTTGACCGCGGGCGAGAGGGCGAGGATGCGCTCCCGGCCCGTCTGTACCGCAACGGCGTCGGAGGCGCTCTGTTGCGGGCTGACCTGCACCATCTGCGCACAGGCGCCGAGACCCAGACTCAGGGCCAGTGCCATTCCCAGGCGGGGATAGAGACTTCGGTTCCATAGCGTGTTCACGTCAGCATCACTCCTCTCCGCCACGATGATAAGGTAACCCGGCCTGAATGCTCCAGGCCCGGTACAATTGTTCAGCCAGCACGACGCGCACCACCGGGTGCGCGAGGGTCAAGGGCGACAAGGACCAGCGCCAGTCCGGTTGCAGGGCCGGATCGAGGCCATCGGGGCCGCCGATCCATAGTGCCACATCGCGCCCGCCGCCAAACCAAGTGTCGATGCGCTGCGCTAAGGCCTCGCTGTCCAGACGCTTGCCGGCCACTTCCAGCGCCACCCGCTCGGCACCACTGGGGGTTGCCGCCAGAATCCGTTCGCCCTCTTCGCGCCGCCAGCGTACCGGGTCCCCGCTGCGCCCGCGTCGTGCCAGCGGCAGTGCGCGCCACTCGACGCGCAATTGCGGAGGCATCCGTGCGGTATATTCGGCGACGCCCGCCTCTACCCATGCCGGCATTTTACTGCCGATGGTCAGCACCCAGAGGCGCATCGCGGATCAGCGCCCCTCGCTTTGACCACGCATCTGCGGGAGCTCTCCCCAGAGCCGCTCCAACTGATAAAAATCGCGCACTTCCGGGCGCATCACATGGACGACGACATCACCGAGATCCACCAGCGCCCAGTCGCCCACGGTGAGACCTTCCTTGCCTATGGGTTTTACGCCTTCTTCGCGCATGCGTGCCATTACGGCGTCGGCCAGCGCCCGCAGGTGGCGGTCGGATGTGCCGGAGGCAATGATCAGATAGTCGGTAATGTCGGTCTGTTTGCGGACATCAATGCTCTTGATGTCAAGCGCTTTGTGTTCATCGAGAACGGAGATGGCCAGGTCGCGGAGGGTTTCTGCTGTCGCCAAGTGTTATGATCCTTTGTGTTGGGTTACGGGCTATGGTAGAGCCCTTCGGCGTCAATATAATCCAATACTTCGTCCGGTAACAGGAAACGCGGACTTTGATGACTGGCGAGCAGGCTGCGGATGCTGGTGGCGGAGATCTCCAGCGCGGTGACCGTGTGAAACAAAATGCGCCCGGCCGGCGTCTGGCGCAGGGTGCTGACATCTTCACAACGGCGCTGATAGAGGGCCTGGCGCAGGGCTTCCGGTAATTCGGCGGCGGGCCAGCCGGGGCGCCCGGTAACAATGAGGTGAGTGAGGCCCAGAATACGCTGCCAGTGGTGCCAGGTGTCGAAGCGCAGGAAGGCATCCATGCCGATGACCATGGCGAGTACCGCATTCGGGCGCTGCTGGCGCAGGGCAGTGAGGGTGTCGACGGTGTAGGACGGTCCTTCTCGTTCCACTTCCCAGGAACTGACGGTGAAGTGCGGATGGTGAGCGACGGCGATGCGGGTCATGACCAGACGATGGCGGGCATCAGCCCAGGGGCTTTGGCGGTGGGGCGGGTGCCCGGCCGGGATCAGCATCACCTGTGCGATGCCGAGGGCCTGCCGCACCTCTTCCACGGCGCGCAGGTGTCCGTAATGGATGGGGTCGAAGGTGCCGCCGAGGATGACCAGATCATCATGTGTGGAACTGTGCATAAGCGGAATATAACCAAGGGCTGCCTGTGGGGGAAGTCGCCCGGTATTGAAGTGGGCCAGTCTTGCGGAGATCAGGGTGTGCAGCCATCCGCGCTCACATTGCCATCAAGCGAGCTGATCAGCGCGGGCAGTGCATGCATGGCGATGCCATGTTCCAGGGTCATCTGCGGACCAATTTTATCCTTTGTTGCGTTGGTGTCAGATGAATTCTTCTGGCAGAAAAGCAGGGTTGGTGTCGCTTCTTCGCCGCTGGCCTGAAGCAACGCGGTGTTGGTGTTGATGGCCGCTATGTCCTTTGGGGGAATCTGCGCTAAGGGCTGGATGCCGCCTTCCTCGGTATTCTCGTTAAATCCCTTCTCGTTATTCGCCCAGGCGGCTGCCGGGTCTTTGGCGGCGAGAATAGTGGCAGCCTTGGCGACGCTGGAGTCTTTCAGAAAGCCGACCGGGATTAACTTTACCCGGAGCTGACCGTCGGCGACGGGTTCTTGTAACGCTTTCCAGAGCAGGTGGCAGTAGATACAGTTGGGATCCATAAACACCACGATCAGCGGGCCTGCATGGCCTATCGTGAAGCCCGGTGCGTTCATCGCTGTCGGGGCAACATGTTCGGCAGGGACCTTCCTGGGTTGGACCAGATACTTTTTTGTGGCCGTCTGGGTGATATCGTGGCCCTTATCGTTCACTACCGGGCCGAGCAGGAGGTAGCGGTTGGACAACATCCAGAGTATGCCCTGCTGATGCTGATTGTTCTCGGCGACGATGCCGGTAAGCTTTTGGGTGGGGCCGGGAAAGACTTTGACTACATGGGCCTGGCCATGGAAGCTGCTCTGCACCAGATGTTCCGCAGATTTGAGATTCGGGCTGGTTGCACACCCGGCGAGCACTAGCGGGCCGAAAAGCAGCGCCGCTAAACGCAGCCCTGCGGCTTTTCTGAATCCAATGCGCCCTTTTGTTCCGCTGCTCTGATCTTCAGTTTCCATGCCCCACTCTCCCGAATTTTTGCAAAAGAATCTCGCCAGAACGTGAATACTAGCAAATGCGCCGGAGTCTGGCACATTGCCTGTTGATATTTGGTTTGATGAAAGTTTGCGGCTATGCTCGGAACAATGCCCGCTCCGGTCAAGGGCTACGGGCGCTCATGGAGTGCATGTCATGGCTTTAACGATTCCTGCTCCCAGCCGGGAGGATCGCGCCGCCGATGCGCCGGGTGTGGCGGTACTGGCGGGGGGCTGCTTCTGGTGTGTGGAGGCGGTGTATGTGGACCTTGCCGGGGTGACGCGGGTGGTGTCTGGTTATACGGGCGGCGCGGCGGAGACGGCGAATTACCGAGCGGTGTGCGGCGGTGCAACAGGCCACGCTGAGGCGGTAGAGATTCACTACGATCCGGCACGGTTGTCTTTTGGCCGTTTGCTACAGGTCTTTTTTGCGGTGGCCCACGATCCGACGCAGCACAACCGGCAGGGGAATGATGTGGGGACACAGTATCGCTCCGCGATATTTACTCTGAACGATGCGCAGGCGGTGATGGCACGGGATTATGTGGCGCAATTGAATCAGGCGGGTGTTTTTGATGGACCCATCGCCACCGAAATCACACCCTTGACGCATTTTTATCTCGCCGAAGACACGCATCAGGATTATGCCCGTCAGCATCCCGATCAGCCCTATATCTGTATGGTGGCGCAGCCGAAGGTGGAGAAACTGCACGCGCGTTTTCCGCAATTATTGCGCAAAATTTAACGGAGATTATGGCGATGATCTGTTCATCCGCTGGTTTTGATTTGACCCCGATTGACGCCGGGAAGCGCGCAGAAATGGCGCAGGGTTTGTCTGCCGAGGTGCGTCACGTGCTCTTTGAGCATGGCACGGAGCCGCCCTTCTGCGGCGGACTGTTGCATGAAAAGGGGGGCGGGGTTTTTGTCTGTGCGTTATGCAGTCTGCCGCTGTTTCGCTCTACGGCCAAGTTTGAGTCGGGGACAGGCTGGCCGAGTTTCCGGGAGCCTTATGCGCCTGATCATATCCGCGAGATTCGCGATGCCAGCCACGGTATGGTTCGCACGGAAATCCGCTGTGCCCGTTGCGATAGCCACCTGGGGCACGTGTTTCCCGATGGCCCGGCACCGACGGGGCTGCGCTATTGTCTGAATTCGGCAGCGCTGCGCTTTGAAAAGACCACTTAGTCGGGCTAAATGGCCTCGATCGGCTATGCCCGCGATGAGCGGATGACGATCTTTGCCCACGATGAACGCACCCGCGATTGTGCCCCGGCGCCCGCTGAACCTTTCTGACTTTTTACACCACCTGAAACTATTGGAGGAAACCCATGGATGTCCGTGCTGCCGTCGCCTATGCTGCCAACCAGCCCCTCGTCGTCGAAACTGTGCAACTTGGAGGCCCGCGTGCCGGTGAGGTGCTGGTGGAGATCAAGGCCACCGGCGTCTGCCATACCGATGCCTACACCCTCTCCGGTATGGACCCCGAGGGGCTGTTTCCGACGGTGTTGGGCCATGAAGGTGCGGGCGTGGTGGTGGAGGTCGGACCGGGCGTGCGCTCGCTAAAACCGGGCGATCACGTCATCCCGCTCTACACCCCCGAATGCCGGGAGTGCGAATACTGTCTGAGCGGCAAGACCAATCTCTGCCAAGCTATTCGCGAAACCCAGGGGCGCGGCGTGATGCCCGATGGCACCAGCCGCTTCTCCATCAACGGCACACCCCTGTATCACTACATGGGTACCAGTACCTTTGCCAATTACACCGTGCTCCCCGAGATCGCCTTGGCGAAAATTCGGGAAGACGCCCCCTTCGACAAGGTCTGTTACATCGGTTGCGGGGTCACCACCGGTATCGGTGCGGTGATCCACACTGCCAAGGTCCGCCCCGGCGATAAAGTCGTGATCTTTGGCCTCGGTGGGATCGGACTCAATGTGGTGCAGGGCGCGCGCATGGCCGGTGCCGATATGATCGTTGGGGTCGATATCAACCCGACGAAGCGGGCACTGGCCGAGCAGTTCGGCATGACCCACTTCGTCAACCCCAAAGAAGTCGAGGGTGATTTGGTGCCCTATCTGGTGAGTCTGACCAAGGGCGGCGCCGACTTTAGTTTCGAGTGCATCGGCAATGTGGATCTGATGCGTCAGGCGCTGGAATGCTGCCACAAGGGCTGGGGCACCAGTATCATCATCGGCGTGGCGGGTAGCGGTCAGGAAATCCGCACCCGTCCCTTCCAGCTCGTCACCGGCCGCAACTGGCGCGGTTCCGCCTTCGGCGGCGCCAAGGGCCGCACCGATGTGCCCAAGATTGTCGACTGGTATATGGAAGGCAAGATTCATATCGACGAAATGATCACTCATACTCTGCCGGCGGAAGAGATCAACACCGCTTTTGATCTGATGCACAAGGGTGAGTCCATCCGCACCGTGCTGACCTTTTAAGAGCGAATGATGACAACGGAACTGGAACTATTGGAGGCGCACGCGTGTTTCGGCGGATCGGTACAGCGCTACCAGCACTACTCCGAGAGCTGCCATGCACCCATGCGCTTCTCGGTCTTTCTCCCGCCCCATAGGGCAGATCAACGACTGCCCGTCGTTTATTTTCTGGCGGGCCTGACCTGCACCGAAGAGACCTTCATGATCAAGGCCGGTGCCCAGCGCTATGCGGCGGAACTGGGCCTGATCCTTGTCGCGCCGGACACCAGCCCGCGTCAGACCGGCATTCCCGGCGAGGATGACGACTGGGATTTTGGCAGCGGGGCGGGATTTTATGTGGATGCGACGGCGGCCCCTTGGTCGGCCCATTACCAGATGCATCGGTATGTGACCGAAGAGTTGCCCGCGTTGATCGATCGACATTTCCCCGCGAACCCCCAGCAACAGGGCATCTGCGGCCATTCCATGGGTGGTCACGGCGCCCTGGTCTGCGGCCTGCTTCATCCCGACCAGTATCGCTCCATCTCGGCCTTCGCCCCCGTCTGCGCCCCCAGCCGCAGCCCCTGGGGACAGAAAGCCTTCGCCGCTTATCTCGGGCCGGATCAGCGGCGCTGGCGAAGCTATGACACGCTGGCCCTGCTTAAGGATACTGCCGGAACGACGACCACCCCCCTTCTCGTTGATCAGGGGCGCGCTGATCCTTTTCTGGAGGCCGAACTGAAGACGCGGTGGCTTGAAGAACTGAAAGATGACCGGCTGACCCTGCGTTGGCAGGAGGGTTATGATCACAGCTACTTCTTCATCGCCAGCTTCATCGGTGAGCACCTCGCTTTCCATGCCCGGCACTTGCGCGAAATGTCCCCGGTCTGATGGCCGTGTTGGACCTCCAAGGATTCATCCTGTCTATTGAGCCGTCGTAGTCGGTGGCGATACATCCTGGTCTGGGGAACTGCCCGCATAAACTGTCATAAAAACGTCATGTAATCTTCATGCTAGTGTCACACAAGCCGGTTATCCTATGCGGAGCCGCAATACTAGTCCCCATAAGGAGAACTGCATGAGTCAGTCCATGGGCACGTACGTACCCCAACTCAGTGTCATCGATTCCCTCAACAATGCGCCGGTGAGTTTCTTCCATTTGCGTGCCGCGTTCACGGCGGGCATGGGATTTTCACTATGTTGTTGATCTTGTTAAACAGTATTGCTGTACATGCTGTACATGTGCTACGCACGGCAATGTTGGCGCAGACGCGAACCCCCCCCTGCCGATCCTGGGCCGGATCACCGCAAGGCCCACGGATCCTTCTGCTGGTGAATGCACGGACCAACGGTAAAACGATCGTCTCCGTTGAGGTGGCTCTGGAGCGCGCTGGCGGCCAGGTAAGACGGGTCACGGAGCGTCCCGAAGCCGAGCAGTTGATGCGGCGCTGGGATCCTGAAGTGTTTGTTTTGCTCGGATGGTCTGCCGCGACGGGCGACTGGCTGCGGCGTCTGCAATTCGCACCCCATCAGGACGATTTACCCTTCCTGGTGGTCGGCAGCAGTGCAGAAGAAGACCACCAGGAACCAAACGCCGTGGCAGCGCTGGAAGTAGGTGCGCAGGCGTATATCCCTGCCAGTCTGGGATTGGAAATCTTGACCGCCCAGGTGCGAGGTCTCCTCAAAAAGCTGCGCACACATGCGCCGGCACGGGTGGGTGAAGAGGAAAATCTCTGCATTGATCTCGTGTCACTGCGTGTCTGGATATTGGGACAGGAAATTCATCTGCCGCGACGGCTTTTCTATCTGCTTTACTATTTCGCCACCCATCCGGACGAAGTTGTTTCCAACGATCAGATCGCCGACATCCTGTGGGGTGGTAAGGGCACCTATCTCGCTCCCAATACCCTGGTGGTCAAGATTTATCGTTTACGCAAGATTCTGGAAAGTGCCGGGGCCAAAGGCTGGCTGGAAACAGTACACAGTTTCGGATACCGATTTTCACCACCAAAGAATGCGTGAAATGTCATGAAAACGTCATAAAAATATCATAAAAACGCCACCTCAGTGACACATGGATGCAATATTCGGCTGTTAGCATAGGGGCTATTCCAGGAGGCAAAAGACCTCCACTTTTGATGTCGTCGGATTCATCCCGGCGCATATAAGAGGTAGCCGCATGAACGCCGTAATACAAAGCTCAGCACACCCGCTGGTGGTGCTGGAGCGGAACACATTGATTGCCAACGCCTTGCTTGATCGATTGTCTGCCTATACCGGGTCGATATTTCGGGTCAGTGACCTGCATCGTTGCAAGATCGCCTTGAGCGCGCAGCGACTCACCCCAGTTCTCTTTCTCGCCGGCAAGCCGCTGGAAAGCCGTTGGGCCGACTGGAAAGCGCAAGTCAGGTGGGCTACCCACGCTTCCTGCCCTGTAACGGCTATAGATTTATCCAAGGGCTCTGCTGCGCCTGCTTTCCTGAAATCTCAGATTATCGAGGACATGGTGGACCTCGACGACCCCTCTGTGGATGTCGCTCACCACGTTGAAAGGCTCATCCAGCAGACTGCTATCACGACGCTCGCCTATGGTCCACTGCAGATCGATCAATCCCGCAAGACATTAAGTAGCGCGGGACGCTCTGTCGCCATAAAAGACGCGCTGTTTGAGTTAATGGTTTTATTTTGGAGCCATCCCCAGTGTGTCTTGTCACTGAAACTCTTGCAGAAAACTTTGGCCGCAGCGGAGTCAACATCTGCCATCGATGCTTGCATG
>JAKAFG010000175.1 GCA_021818125.1 Pseudomonadota bacterium
CGCAGATTTATGCCCTGTTCCAGCGTCATTACTGCCACCTCGCGGAAGACTGGCACATGCGCCGCTATCGTCTCAGCCGGGAAGGGGAGCAGGTCGCAGCGACCGTGGTGGTTGGCCCGGAGGCACGGCCGCATATTTTGCAGGGCAAGGGGAGCGGCGCCGTAGGTGCCTTGGTCGATGCCCTGATCCAGAGTTGGGGCGTTCGTGCCGAGGTGGAACAATTCGACCAGCATGCCCTCGGCACCGGTACCGGCGCCCAGGCCATGGCCTGCGCCCGGGTCAGTGTGGACCATGGCCATGCAGCATCGGCCGTGGCCTTTGGCCAGGATACCACTGAGGCCGCTTTACAGGCGGTGCTCAGTGCTATTGGTCGGTCCGTTGCAAAAAACAACACATGGAGTACATCGGTAGAACGGCAAGTACGTTGATTGCCGCGTATCGTAGCCAATGGAAAAGGCCCGCCACACGGAGGCTTGCGATCATTGTGGGGGTATCCACCCAACAGCAGCTCAACCACCACTGGCTAATCCTGTTGTTCCTCCGGGCATGGGAACCCTCCGCTTGACAGCTATAACCTTGTCGGACTATATGTATATTCCGTTGCCATATACATGAGGTGCCCTTATGGAACAAGCTACCATTTTTCAAAGCAACCGCAGCCAAGCTGTACGTCTTCCCAAGTCGATAGCCTTTCCCGCCGATGTGAAACACGTTGATGTGATCGCTATAGGCCGTTTGCGCATCCTGATTCCCGCCGGGGAGTCCTGGGAGAGCTGGTTTAATGGAGAAGGAGTAAGCGCTGACTTTATGGAAGATCGTGGTCAGCCTTCCGAACAAATCCGGGAAACACTGTGATCAAATACCTGCTGGATACTAACATCTGCATCTTCACCATCAAGAACAAGCTACCGAAGATCCGGGAACAATTCCGTCAGCACCATGGGCAAATGGCTATCAGCACCGTCACCCTGATGGAGCTGATCTATGGCGCGGAAAAATCCCAGGCACCGGAGCGTAACTTGATGGAAGTCGAAGGGTTCGCGGCCCGGTTGGAAGTACTCGGATACGGGAGCGAAGCCGCCAGGCATACCGGCCAATTACGCGCCGAACTGGCCAGGATCGGCGAACCCATCGGGCCTTATGACCAGATGATCGCGGGCCACGCCAGAAGCCTGGGCTTGATCGTCGTGACCAACAACCTGCGGGAGTTCGAGCGCGTTCCCGGACTGCGTGTCGTGGATTGGGTGAGCTGATCATGGTCAGGAACAACGTTAAAGCGGTCAAGATGACCGGGCGCAAAGCTGGGATTTTGTGGACACTGAAAGCGCGTTATTCCTGACCTGTCGGGAGGATGATATTGTCACCATTGCGCGGACGCAAGTGCTGCCAGCTTACCAATGCAAGAGCGACGAAAATACCGATTATGCCGATGGCCTCCCAGTCGCTTGGTTGCTCACCTAATTGCAGCCAAGCGGCCACCACACCGATCAGAGGTACTGCCAGCGTTCCCATACCGGCTATACTAGAAGGCAGCTCTTGCAAGGCATAGGCCCAGAGAAAATAAGCCAAGGCGGTGCCGGGAATAGCGTTATAAAGCAGGGCGCCGATAAACAGCGGCGTCCAATGGACCTCCAAGGGATCGATCCACAGGGCGATCACGATGAGACCTAGACCGCCAAAGGCGGTCTGCCAAAGAGTACTGTTAAACAGATCCAGACCCGGTGGCGCGTGGCGTTTTTGCCAGAGGGCAGATGCCGCCCATAAAATCCCAGAGAGGAGGGCCAGCAGGCTGCCCGTCCACTGTCCGCTGAAATTCCAGGGCTGAAGAATGGCTGTCAGACCCAGCAAGGCCAAGGCCAGAGCGGGCCATTGCAAGCCATGCAGGCGTTCGCCCAGAATTGGCCAGGCAAAGACAATCAGCCAGATAGGCATCATATAGACGAGGATAGCGATTTTGCCGGCTCCGCCATATTCCAATGCCCACATGGCAAAGCCAACAAAACCAGTGGTTTGCAATAAGCCAAAGGGGATGATGTAGCGGGCAGAGGGCATGGCTAGCGGTCGCTTCATCCACAGCATCAGCGGGATCAGCACCAATACGCTCCCCCAGACGCGCAAGGCGGCAAACAGCAGGGGCGGGCAGTCGGCGAGGGCGACTTTCATGACTACCCAATTGTAGCCCCAGATCAGAGAGAGCAGGGCAAGGGCAGCAAGGGGTAAAAGTGCTACCTGTGCTCGTTCTGGCGATTTTCTGGTCATGGACGCGACTCCTGGATAGCGGGGCAAACCGTTGGGCCAGACGCTGGCGAAATAGTTCAATTCTGGCGTCCAACCCGCCACCGTAACACAAATAACGTCAGTTCCAATATCTGACTGGATACCCTGGTTCCAGCGCAAAGGACTAACAAAACTCCTTATGCCTCCGCAGGCCGCCGCACGGCAACCACCACGCGCTTAGCCACCTGCGCGCCGGGCAACCCGAAGGCCTCACGCACAAAACACCAGCCGTAAAGTCCCACCAGCAAAAGCAAAGTGACGCCCAGTATCGACACCAGCAAGGCGGCCCCGAAAGTGTGCAAACGTGCTGACAAGAAAGTAATGCCGCCCTGCAATAACAGGCTCGCCAGCAAAAAACCCAACCAGACCCGCACATTGACCAGCACCGCCTGAAAGCTGGCGAGCAGGGCGAGATAACCCCGGCGGGTAATGCCGGCCACGATGACGCCCACGGAAAGGAGCAAAAAGACGTTCCCCAACATGGTCTGTGCCGTGCCCAAACCGTTAGTAATCAGAGAACGCAGCCACTCGGGCAGATGCTGCCATTCGGGCGAGCGCAGATTGTGGAGGGTGGCGGCAGAAGAGATATGATCGTGACTAAAAATACCCGCCAGATAATGCCGAAAGAGCAGCATCAGCATGAGCAGCACCATTACCAGCAGCGCAATCTCTAAAACCAGACGGGACAGAGGCCACCACGGCACGTCGCGGATACCTCGCCCCACCTCAATGAGTTGCGTGCCGCCCTGGTGTACCGCCATGGCTACCGCAAAAATAATGGCCATGACCCCGCAGGCAATGGGAATGCTCAGAATCAACGGTTGCCAGGCTACATTCAACAACAGCAATACCAGATACAGCATGGCGAAGGAGCTGGGCGCACCGCGCAGTAAAAGCAGGGAGTCGCGCCACCAGCGCGTCATCCATCCCGCCTCGACGGGCTGTGGTTTCAGAGAAGTGGCCACAGGCACTATCCGATGAAAGCAGCGGCGGAAATCCCCATGCCCTGACGATGATATCCTGTCGTCACGGCATGGGAATCTCCCTCCCGGCCTGCCTGGCCGCGATGCTTGACCTTGCGGCTGTATACCGTCTGGTCCCTTTCCACCCTTGTGGGCTGCACGCCGAAGCGCGGTTTCAGGCGCTTGGGGACGATACGTAAGGTCTCCTTTTTCATAACCTGGTGCTCCTCTCAGTTGATGATGACACGACTCCATTCTAGCATGAACACGAGCGTAGCGGTGGCGCCTCAAGCTGCCTGCGGCGGCGCCGCAAGCTTGCCAGCCAGCCACGCCAACGCTGTGCAGACGGCAATGATCCCCATATCCGCCCCCCCCATGGCCGTTGTCGCGAATACCCGCTGAAAAAATGGCAGACAGGAGAAAAGCCCCTGGGCAATCAGAGCAGCCAACATCGCTGTCACCAGGACGATATCCCCCCGGTCACGACGCCAGCGCCCATACATGGCCAGCAGTATTCCGGCCTCCATGCCTACCAGGGCATTCACCGCCAGGGTATGCGCATGGCTGTCGCTGTGCAGAGTCGCATCGCCAAAAAACACCGCAAAGACGGTTATAACCAGAAAGGTACTCAACCCGACGATGCGCCACCATAACGCCCCTGGAATGAGCGCCTCCCGGGCCGGACGCGGTTTGCGCTCCATCACGCCTTTATCCGCCCCCATGAATGCAAATGCCAGGGTCAGTGTACTGGCGGTGATTGTGTTCACCCAAAGTATTTGCAGCGGAGTAATAGGCAAAGTCATTCCCGACAGTACCGCGAAAAAAATCACCAGCCCTTCCGCAAAATTGGTCGGCAGCATAAAGAAAGTCGTGCGCCGGATATTGTCATAGATGTGGCGCCCCTCCGCTACGGCAGTGGCGATATGGGCAAAGTTATCGTCACTCAGCACCATGGCCGCGGCCTCACGGGCCACGTCGCTCCCCGATTGCCCCATGGCCACACCAATCTGCGCCCGGCGCAAGGCGGGTGCATCGTTGACACCATCACCGGTCATGGCGACCACCTCGCCGCTGGCCTGCAGGGTCTGCACCAGTTCCAGCTTATCGGCGGGCTGCACTCTGGCGAAAACCACCGCGGCGCGGGCCAGGGCCTGCCGTTCCTCGGCATCCGCGCTGGCCCACTGGGCATGATCGACCACCGCCGCCGGACCATCCTCCAGAATGCCGACCTGACGGGCGATAGTGGCCGCCGTCTGCGGATGATCGCCGGTAACCATGATCACTCGGATACCCGCGCTGCGGCAGGCAGCAATGGCGGCCGGTACGGCGGCACGCGGTGGGTCCAGCAGGGCGACAACGCCCAACCAGGTCCAGCCACCATCGTCCAGAGTCTCCCACTGCCCATCCACCGCGCTGGCCAGGGCAAGGGTACGCATGCCGGCAGTCGCCATGTCCGC
>JAKAFG010000176.1 GCA_021818125.1 Pseudomonadota bacterium
GCCCACCCTCCTTATCGTCGGCGGCTTAGACGATGTGGTGATTGGTCTGAATGAGCAGGCTTTCGCCGCCTTGCGGGCGGAGAAGGAACTGGCCATTGTCCCCGGCGCCACCCATCTCTTTGAGGAGCGAGGGACGCTGGAAGCGGCGGCCCGCCTGGCCCTGGGGTGGTTCCAGCGCCATTTCAAAGCCGCAGCCAGGGCCGCCGATGTGACAAGGCGGTGAAAACAGGTCCCCGCACGCGTCGGCCTAGCTGCTCATGGTCGCCGCCAGCAGTGCCCGCAATTCCTTGAGGGTCCGCGTATTGAGCACGTCTTTCTTCTCCAGCCAGCCGCGCCGCGCCTGCTGCAGGCCAAAATGCAGGTTGTCGAAGTCGTGAATGCTGTGGGCATCGGAATTGACGGCCAGCAGCACCCCTTCTTCCTTGGCCATCCGGGCATGGATGTCGACGAGATCCAAGCGCTCGGGCTGGGCGTTGATCTCCAGAAAGCAGCCCCGCTCGCGCGCATGGCGGATGATGCGGGGCATGTCCACATCCATGGCTTCCCGGCTGCCGATGAGCCGCCCGCTGGGGTGGGCGAGGATGGTGAAATGGGGGCTGTCCATGGCCTTGAGGATGCGTGCGGTCTGTTTGCCCCTGGGCAGATCGAAGCGGTAGTGCACCGCAGCAACTCCCAGGTCAAGGTCACCCAGGATGCCGTCGGGCAAATCCAGGCTGCCGTCTTCCAGGATGTCCACCTCTATGCCCTTGAGGAGCGTGATGCCATCGAGTTCCGTATTCAGGGCGTCAATCTCGTCCAACTGCCGGCGCAAGCGCACCGGGTCGAGGCCATGGGCGACGGTCAGGTGGCGGCTGTGCTCGGTGATAGCCAGATATTCCAGACCCGCGGCCTTGGCCGCCGCGGCCATATCCCGCACACTATAGTGACCATCGCTGGCCTTGCTGTGGGCGTGAAGGTCGCCGCGCAAATCGTCCATCGCCACCAGTTTCGGCAAATGTCCGGCGCGGGCGGCCTGGATTTCGCCGCGGTTCTCCCGCAGTTCCGGCTCAATATAGGGCAGGCCGACAGCGGCGTAGACGGATTCCTCCGTTTCGCCGGCAATACGTTCTTTCCCGCGAAAAAGCCCATATTCGTTGACCTTCAGACCCATATCCTGACCCATGCGGCGGATGGCGATGTTGTGGGCCTTGGAGCCGGTGAAATAATGCAGGGCGGCGCCATAGGCGGATTCGTCCACGGCGCGCAGGTCCACCTGGAGTTTGTTCCGCAGGATCACGGTGGCCCGTGTGGTGCCCTGGGAGAGGACTTCCGCCACATCCTCATAGGCGGTGAAGCGCTCCATCACCGGACTGTCGGCAGTGGCCGTAGCCAGTATATCCAGGTCGCCCACCGTGTCCTTGCCACGCCGGAAGCTGCCGGCCACCACCACCCGCCGCACGCCGGGTATGTTCTGCAGGTAGTGGACCAGGGCGGCTGCATACGGGGCGGCGATGGCGATAGGGAAACGGGGAACGGCGGCGATCTGGGCCTGGAGGGCTTCCAGGATGCGCGTTTCGGTCTTCTCGCCAAAACCGGGGACACTGCGAATGCGCCCCTCCCTGGCGGCGCGGGTGAGCTGGTCCACGGTCTCCACGTCCAGTTCATGCCAAAGCGCCTTGACCCGCTTAGGTCCAAGGCCCGGCACCTTGAGCAGCTCCGTCAATGCCGGCGGGGTCTGTTTTTCCAGTTTTTCGAGAAAGGAGCAGTGGCCCGTGGTAACGATCTCGATGATCTTTTTAGCCAGGTCGTCGCCGATGCCGGGCAGCTCCGTGAGGTCTTCACCGGCTTCTACCATGGTCTTGACGTCGCTGCTCAGGCCTTGTACGAGACGGGCGGCGTTGCGGTAGGCTCGTACCCGGAAGGGATTGGCGTCCTCAATCTCCAAAAGATCGGCGATTTCGTCGAAGATGTGGACGATATCAGGATTGAGAATGGGCATATTTATGGCTGCTCCGGTTCCTGCCTGGGCGATGTTTCGCGCAAAATCTCCAGCACCTCTTCGTCCTTGACTTCACGGAAGTCGGTAAAGAACTCGCCCACCGCATAAAACGGTTTCGGGGCCGCCAAATAAACCAGATCATCGGCGAGGGGGCGCAACTGCGCGATGGTGTCGGGAGGGGCCACGGCAAAAGTGGCGATCAGGCGGGCAGGTCGCTGCTGGCGAAGGAGACGCAATGCAGCCCCCAGAGTAGCGCCGGTGGCGACGCCATCGTCAACCACAATAACGATGCGGCCCTGGGGATCAATGGCCGGGTGAATCGGCGTGTATTGCGCGCGCCTCGCTTTGATCACCTCCAGTTGCCGGGCCGCTTCGTCGCGAATGTACTGCGCGTCGATACCCAGGCGACTGGCCATGGGATCGGTCCATATCCGCCCATCTTCATCGACGGCGCCTATGGCGTATTCGGGGTTGCCCGGTGCCCCGATTTTGCGCACCAGGACGACGTCAAGGTCCCCGTGGAGGGTGTTGGCAATGATGCGTCCCATGGGCAGCGCTCCGCGTGGAATAGCGAGCACCAAGGGGTGTTTACCCGCATAAGAGGCCAAGCGATGGGCTAGTAATTCCGCTGCCGCTTCACGGTTGGCAAAATGTTGTGGAATCGTGGTCATCATTAGTCCTCCAGGTGATTCAGATAATGCGGCAACACCGCATTAAATGGGTTGATGTTCCCGCTATGTGCATGTGCTCATGGCGCTATTCGAGACTATTTGTTGTTTCCAGACACAACATTACGGAGCATCAGCAAAATGATGCCATCAAAAATCAGATTTACGCCCACAAAGATGCCGACCAGAATGAGCGAGCCCTGCGGCCAGGTGGCAAAAAACAGAATGGCTATGACAATATCGATCACTCCACTGAAAATAAACCAGCCCCGTCCGTGGCCGGCGTGGACGTTGGATTGGGTGAAGTTGCGGTAAGCATCGAGCACAAAGTAGAGGATGAACATAAGGCCGATGGCGGCGATACCGGCGTTGGGCAGTGCAATCATGATCCCGCCGGTAATGAGCAGAAGCACCGGTTTCAGCCAGTCCGCCAACTGGTGCTGATGCATCTGATAACTGTGGATGATCCAGGTGAACCCGGCAATGATCAATATGGCCGCCAGCACCCCATCGGTTACGGCAGAAAGAATGACCGGGCTCAGCAGCCCGAAAAGACCGATAACGATCAGGGCGATGGCAATCGGCAGGAGGTATTTGCCAAACATTTTGCGTTCGGCTTCGACGATGGTGGGGAGATCAGGTATCTGATTATTCATGAAGTTATCCTCTCAGCGATACCAGAGTATCTCGGTGCTTTCCATGGGAACCAAACATCCGTCGCGATGCGGAATGATCCTCGGCGTGAAACGTTCGACCGCGCTGTGGGCAGGCACTGCACAGGTATAATTATAGCTATTAATTGCCCCACTCAAGGCGTCGCCGCGCGTCATTGCATAGATTTTATGGCCTTGCTCTCCGTCGCCATTGGCAAAGAGTTGTACCGCCACGGCGTCGGCGTCAAGATCATCCAGATATACATGCACCTGAAAATGATGTGCGTCCGTGTCACTTTGTACATTCAGTTCGCCAAAATGCAGGCTCTGCCAATGCTGACGAATGTCATGCTGCCATCGACTGATTCCGTCCACCGTGGCCCGTTCGCTACGGGAGGCGAGGAGGCGGGCAGCGGGGGTATATAAAGAGTGCACGTATTCCTGCAACATGCGATTGCTGCTGAATTGCGGGGTCAGTCGGCTCATGCTTTCGCGGATTTTGTTTATCCACCCACAGGGGCAGCCGTTGGCATCACGCTGATGGTAGAAGAGGGGAACAACCTCTTCCTCCAACAGACGGTAAAGCTGCTCTGCCTCCAGGCGGTTCCATTCCGGGTCGCTATCGTGCTCCTGGCCATCCCCCAACGCCCAGCCGGTCTCCGGACTATAGGCCTCGGCCCACCAGCCATCAAGCTCCGAGAGATTGAGGCCGCCGTTGACCAGCACTTTCATGCCGCTGGTGCCACTGGCTTCCCAGGGACGAAGCGGGGTATTGATCCACAGGTCAACACCTTGCACCAGTTGTTCGGCGACCATCATGTCATAATCGGCGATGAAGACCATGCGCCCGGCCAGATCGGGATGTTGATGAATAAATTGGGTCCATTGCTGGATCATGGCCTTACCGGCACCATCCTTGGGATGTGCCTTGCCCGCGATCAGCAGTTGTACGGGACAGTGGGGATTATTCAGCAGACGGTAGAGACGGTCCGGATCAGTCAGCAGCATATTGGGGCGCTTGTAGGCGGCAAAGCGGCGGGCGAAACCGATGGTAAGGGTATTGGGGTCGAGTGCCGTTTTGGCCTGTTCGCAGTCCTGATCGGGTGCGTGTGCGGCTGCCAGTTGTTTTTGCAGACGTTGCCGGGCGAAGTGGATCACCTGCTGGCGCGCGGTGCTGCGCAGTTGCCAGATATCTTCATCGGAGGTCTGGTGAAAGTCAGTTTCGATATCTTTTAGGTCCCCCAGCCAGCGTGCCTTGCCGCAATGGTTGGTCCATAAGGCGTCGGCTTCAGCGGAATCCCAGGAGGGCATATGAACACCATTGGTGACATGGGTGACGGGGACTTCGTCCTCGGGCCAGCGTGGGAACAGGGGTTGGAACAAACG
>JAKAFG010000177.1 GCA_021818125.1 Pseudomonadota bacterium
GTGCTTTGTTCCCCTGCCTCAGGAGAAGGTCTGGCCGTGGTTGCAGGCTGGCGCTGATGGTTTCCAGGTTGACTTCTGCCGGAGCAGGTCTGCTCATAAACCAGCGTTTCGGACCCTGCAGTAGTACGGTATCCGCACCTGCCTCCCGTAAACGGTAACTGTCTTTTCCCGGTACATCCCAGTCCACATCATGATGGGTCGACTTGACGACGGCGACCTTCAGTCCATATCCGCGCAGCAGGGGGATCAGGGCGCAGAGCAGGGTGGTCTTACCGCTACCGCTATATCCTACTACACAGAGCGTTTTCATGTCATATCCTCTGGATGATTGCAGTTACGCAGCAGGTCGGCGGGCAGGGTAAGACCGGCAAGAGAGAGGCTCTGGAACCAGCCTTGCGCTTGCCGCCCGTCGCCGTCCAGATAACGCTGTAGCTGGGGTAGCAGAGCGCGGCGACACAGGCAGATGACAGCATGCCAATGGTCGGCGCTGCGCACCACCACCAGGTCATGCCCGCCTTTGGCCTGCCACATACGGCGCACGATATCTTGGGGTAAACAGGGACTGTCTACCGGGATGCTGGCTACCCAGGCTTGCGTCGCGGCATGCATGCCGGCGGCCAGGCCCATGAGCGGGCCCTGAAAGTCTGCCGTCAAATCCGAGACGACGGGATGTCCCCATTGCGCATAACGGTCCATATTGCGGTTGGCGCTGATGACGATGTCGGTACAATCCCCGTGCAGGATGGCGATGGCCCGCTCAATTAGGGGTTTTCCCTGCCAGTCCAGCCAGCCTTTATCCGCACCACCCATGCGACGACCGGCGCCACCGGCCAGAATGATTCCAGTGACCGGTAGCCGTTGTTGTTCGTTCCGCGTATCGGGGGTATTTACGGGTGCCAAGGTGCTGATGGACGGGTCCACAGGTGTCGTGCCTTGCTGGCAATGCCTATGCTATCCTTCCACAATTCTTTGGGACGGAAAACCCTTTTATTATTCGCATCGTGATGAAAAAGGATCTGGTATGAAAAAAATAGCCATCTTCGCCGGTGACGGCATTGGTCCGGAAATCGTGGCGGCTGCCCGACAGGTGCTGGATGCCGTGGATCAGGCCGCCCACCTTGGCCTGCACTGTACCGAAGGTCTGGTGGGCGGGGCCGCGCTGGACGCCAGCGATGATCCCTTGCCGGTAGCCTCTTTGCAGTTGGCCATGGCGGCGGATGCGGTCATTTTGGGCGCGGTGGGCGGCCCCCGCTGGGATGCGTATCCGCCCGCCAAACGCCCGGAACAGGGACTGCTGCGCCTGCGCAAAGGCCTGGACCTTTATGCGAACCTGCGTCCCGCGCAGATTTTTCCGCAGTTACTGGATGCCTCGCCCCTACGCCCGGAGCTGGTGCGCGACGTCGATATCCTGGTGGTGCGCGAATTGACCGGGGACATCTACTTCGGCCAGCCACGCGGTCTGGAAGTAGTCGACGGCAAGCGCCGCGGCTTTAACACCATGGTCTATGACGAGGATGAAATTCGCCGTATCGCCCATGTGGCCTTCCGCGCTGCCCAGGGGCGTCGCAAGCAGTTGTGCTCGGTGGACAAGGCCAACGTCCTGGAGACCACACGTTTGTGGCGCGAGGTGGTCACCGAAGTGGCGCGGGACTATCCCGATGTGCAGCTCAGCCACATGTATGTGGATAATGCCGCCATGCAACTGATCCGCGCCCCGGCACAGTTCGACGTGCTGCTGACCGGCAACATGTTCGGTGACATTCTTTCCGACGAAGCCAGTCAGTTGACCGGATCCATCGGTATGCTGCCCTCGGCTTCACTGGGCGAGGGTCGGGCGATGTATGAGCCTATCCATGGCTCGGCGCCGGACATAGCCGGGCAGGACAAGGCGAATCCCCTGGCCACGATTCTGTCGGTGGCGATGATGCTGCGGCATTCCTTCCACGCTGAATCCTGGGCGCAGCGGGTGGAGGCTGCCGTACAGCGGGTGCTGGACCAAGGGCTACGCACGGCGGACATTGCGGCGCCCGGCGCGTCGGTTATTGGTACCAAAGCCATGGGTGCCGCAGTGGTCAACGCCCTTAGCCTGAAGGATCAATAGTGTATGCGAAAATCACAATATAATGTCGCTATTTTAGGGGCCACCGGTGCAGTTGGTGAGGTCATGCTGCAGATTCTGGAGCAGCGCAAGTTTCCGGTGGATAAACTCTACCTGCTGGCCAGCAGCCATTCGGCGGGTGGGCGCCTGCCCTTCAATGGCCAGCAGGTTCTGGTGCGAGATGCGGCGACTTTCGACTGGTCGCAGGCCGATATCGGGCTGTTTTCTGCCGGTGCCAAGGTCAGCGCGGAGTATGCACCGAAGGCAGTGGCTGCCGGGTGTGTGGTCATCGACAACACCTCTCAGTTCCGCTATGACGACGAAATTCCTCTGGTGGTGCCCGAAGTCAATCCGCAGCGGATTGCCGATTACCGGCGCCACGGTATCATCGCCAATCCCAATTGCTCGACTATCCAGATGCTGCTGGCGCTAAAACCCATTGCCGATGCGGCGGGCATCGAGCGGGTGGTGGTCGCGACCTATCAAGCGGTCAGTGGTGCGGGCAAGCGGGCCATTGAAGAGCTGGGGCAGCAAACCCTGGCGATTTTCCGTCATGAAGAGGGTGTTGCCGAGGTGTTCCCCAAGCGGATTGCCTTTAATTGCCTGCCCCAGATTGATGTCTTCCAGGATAACGGCTACACCAAGGAAGAGATGAAGATGCTCTGGGAGACCCGCAAAATCCTGGAGATTCCGGATATCGCTCTGACCGCTACCTGTGTACGGGTGCCAGTGTTTTATGGTCATTCTGAAGCAGTCAACGTGGTAACCCGCGAGCCAATTACGCCAGAAGCCGTCCGCGCGCTGCTGGAAAAGGCCCCGGGCGTCATGGTCGTGGATGATCGTGACACGGGCGCATGGCCCTCAGCACTGGATGTGGCGGGGCAGGATGCCACCTATGTAGGCCGCATTCGCGGTGACTGCTCTCATGAACGTGGAATCAATTTCTGGGTGGTGGCGGACAACATCCGTAAAGGTGCCGCGCTGAACAGCGTACAGATTGCAGAGTTGCTGATTCGCGACTATTTATAGACGTCATTGGCGACAATGTTTGCCGGGCTGCGCTGGTATTACCAAAATGAGGAAGATAATGATGGATAAGAAGAACTGGTTGTGGGCCTTGGCCGGTATGGGTCTCCTCTTGCCAGGTATGGCGCAGGCCTTGGGGCTTGGTGATTTGCGGGTGCTTTCCGCGCCGGGAGAGCCTTTCCGTGCCGAAATTTCCATACAGTCGTTGAGTCCGCAAAGTGAAGCGAGCATCAGGGCCGGTCTGGCACCCGCCAGCGCCTTCGCGATGATCAATCTTCCCAAGGCGGGTGCGCTGGATCACTGGCATTTTACGGTGCGCAGTGGTGACAGACCGGCCATATTGATCAGTAGTCCTTTGCCACTGCCCCAGCCTGCGTTGCATTTCCTGGTGCAGCTCAATTGGTCCGGAGGACAGTTGGTACGTGAATATGCTGCATACAACGCTAGGGATAGCCTTGTCCCCACGCCCCAGTCAGTCGCACCTGTTCCACCGTCCAGTACCTCGTCGGCGTTCCCGACAACTCCGCAGCCCGTCCGTCACGCAGCACCTGCACCCATCTACCATGGCTGGTCCAGGGTGAGCCGTTATGGTCCGGTGCCCACCAATGGATCTCTGTTCCAGGTTGCTCAATATATCACGCGTAGCAGTGCGGTCACCCTCGACCAGGTCATGGCTGCTCTGGTGAAGGCCAATCCGCAAGCCTTCAAGGGTGGTAATCCTGCTTACCTCTATGCCGGAAGCATGCTGACGGTGCCTAGTCTGGCGCAGGTGCAGGCCGCTTCACCGGCACAGGCCAAAGTTTGGTTGTCTGCCCAGCGCGCAGGGAGCGGTATGTCTGTTGTTGCTACTGCGCCTACCGCGACTACTGTAATACCCTCTGGTACCGTTACTGCACCGGCCGCATCTGCAGTAGCAGCGGTGAAATCCGCCGGTAACGCGACGCATCTGGTGCTTTCCAGCGCGCCTGCGGCAGTGGCTACCGCGGTCGCAGCCAGCACCGCATCCGCTGCCACAACCGGTCAGTTGCAGGTGCCGGATGCCGTACTCCGCGATGATAATCAAAAATTGATGGCCGAAGTGGCCAGCTTGGGGCAGCGTCTGAGCGCAGAGGAGCGCCTGCTGGCCAGTCAGGGCGCGCAGCTCGCCACCCTTTCCCGGACGGCAGGTAACAGCAGTCTTTTCAATGATATTCCGTTGGTAGTATCGCTGGGTGGTAATATTCTGCTACTGATTTTGTTCCTCTGGATGCTGCGTCGTCAAAAAGAGGCAGAAAGGCGCCAGCGCGAGATTTCGCAGCGGCTTTCTACTTTGAGTGCAGTGCCTAGAAGATCGGGTACCCAGCCCCAGCCCCCTGAGCCAGTAGTGACTTTAGCAACCCCCGTTGCACCGGCTCCGGCGGGTGTTCAATCTGCCGCAGTCGGCGCGCCCGTATCCGATGCTCTGCCAGGTCTTGCCCCATCTGCAGATCACCCGGAAAGCGCCAAAGATGCATACACCGGTGCCGAAATCGATCCGATTGAACAAG
>JAKAFG010000178.1 GCA_021818125.1 Pseudomonadota bacterium
GGCGGTATGCATGAATACGAGGAAGAGCTGCGCAAAGTCACGGCGGTGACTGCCAGTCAGTTGGCCAGCTCCCACGTCATTACCGCAGCCCCCGATGAGGATACGGACGCGGTCGCCGAGAAACTCCTGCGGAAAGACGTGCATGCAGTGCCGGTGGTCGACAGCCAGGGCCAGCTCTTGGGTATCATCAGCCGTTCGGACATTCTCCAGCATCTGCTGAAGCCCTGAACCGGGTATCTGATGCACTGGGATTTCGCAGATGCTGAAGCCTGCCGGGACTGGGGGCGACAGTTTGCCCTGCGCATTCATATCCCTGCGGTTATTTATCTTGAGGGTGATCTGGGGGTCGGTAAAACCACTCTGGCCCAGGCCATCTTAAAGGCGCTGGGCGTTACCCAGAACATTAAAAGCCCGACCTATACCCTGATGGAACAGTATCCGACCCGCATCGGACCCGCTCTGCATCTTGATTTGTATCGTCTGCAAGAGCCGGAGGAGCTGGAATTTATCGGTATCCGCGATTATCTGACAGAACCGGCCCTGTGGCTGGTGGAATGGCCGGAGCGGGGTGCGGGTTTCCTGCCCCCTGCCGATTTGTCACTCACCCTCCGTATTCTGGACAACGGCAGTCACCGTCTGGAGTGGCAGGGACATCAGCCCCGTACTTTGCGCTGGGCCAAGTCCTTGCCATCCCTGTCTATAGGGAGGGATGGCGATGGCGGTTGATCGGATGCCCCGCGTTCATCGCCTGGATGCAGTGCTGGCCAATCAGATTGCCGCAGGGGAAGTCGTCGAACGTCCTGCTTCCATCCTGAAAGAGCTTCTGGAAAACAGTCTGGATGCCGGCGCGACGCGGATTACCATTCATCTGGAAGGCGGCGGGATGGATCTGCTCAGCGTAGAAGATGACGGCGTTGGCATCCTCCCAGAAGACCTGGCTCTGGCTTTGGAGCGCCATGCGACCAGTAAAGTGGCCACCTGGGAAGACCTCCAGGCGATCCAGACCATGGGTTTCCGCGGTGAGGCCTTGCCAGCGATTGCTTCCGTCTCGCGCCTGGAACTCCTCTCGCGGGCGCGCAGCCAGAATCAGGCGGCACGGCTGCAGGTAACGGGGGGCATGGCTGCCGCCCCGGAGCCCGCAGCCAGGGCACCAGGAACCACGGTGCGTGTGGCTGATCTCTTTTTTAACGTGCCAGCACGGCGTAAGTTTCTGCGCAGTCCGGCCGCCGAGTTGTCGCGCAATCAAAAGGTGCTGCGCCAGATCGCTTTGGCCAATTTCCCGGTGGCTTTTCAGCTCACCCAGAATGGTCGTTCTCTTGTGCAATTTCCGGCGGCTATGGATGCAGAAAGTCGGGCAGCGCGAGTGGCCACCATATTGGGAGAAGGTTTTCTCGCCAACGCCCTGTATATCGAACAGGAAGATCGGGGCTTGTCTCTCAGCGGCTGGGTGGGCCTGCCCACCTACAACCGCGCCCGTGGTGACGAGCAGTACTTTTTCGTCAATGGGCGCCCGGTTCGTGATCCAGTGATTAACCATGCCCTGCGTGCTGCCTATAATGACGTGCTGTTTCAGGACCGCCACCCGCTTTATGTGCTCTATCTGGCTTTGCCGCCAGAGCGGGTAGACGTCAACGTACATCCCGCCAAGGCGGAGGTACGCTTTCGCGACAGCCGCGAGATACACGATTTTCTCTTTCATACCCTGCGGCGGGTGATTGCGGAGCAGGGCGGAGAGCGACTGCACGTCACTATACCGGTTCAGCCTTTGTCCAGACCGTCGGCACCTGCACAAAGTCCGGCGCCCGCCACCTACCCGACCCAGCGGCCGCTGAGCGCCGTGCGGGATGGGGCAGGCGCCTACTGGGAACGTCTGGTGGCTACCGCAACGTCCCCCGTGCCCACCGCAGAGGTGCGGGTTGCCGGGTCTGAGGAGTTGGCGCCCGATTACCCCCTTGGCCAAGCTGTGGCACAGATTCACGCACGTTTCATCCTCGCCCAAAACAGTGAAGGCATGATCCTTGTCGATCAGCACGCCGCTCACGAGCGCATCCTCTACGAGAAGATGAAGATCGCATCACAAGAAAATGATAAACAGGCATTTATCATTCCGGAATATGTGCATCTAACGGCTGCACAAATGACGCGCTTCGACGAACGACAGGCCGAGCTGCAAGCCGTCGGGCTGGAAATCAGCGTCGCTGGACCCGGCACCCTGGCCATTCATGCGGCCCCCAAAGCCGTCGCCGCCGCCACCTATGGGCAGATTGTCGCCGATATTCTTGCGGAAGAGCCCGCCTGGGCCGAGGGAGACGGTGACGCCGTCCTCGCCGACATGGCCTGCCGTGCCGCCATTAAGACGAGCCGTCGCCTCAGCCTCGAAGAGATGAACAGCCTGCTGCGCCAGCTAGAAGCCACCCCGCGTTTCGGGCAGTGCAATCACGGTCGGCCGACGGTAGTGCATTTTTCCCTGGCCGATCTCGACCGGCTCTTTCTCCGCGGGCGATGATTCCCGCCATTTTTCTGATGGGTCCGACGGCCAGCGGCAAGACCGAACTGGCCCTGAGTCTTGCGGATGCGCTGCCCGTGGACATTATCAGCGTCGATTCGTTGCTGGTATATCGTCATTTCGATATTGGCAGTGCCAAACCCGGCCTCGCCCTGCGCCAGCAATATCCCCACGCGCTGGTCGATATCCGGGAGCCCGACGAGCCTTATTCGGCGGGCCTGTTTCGGGAAGATGCCCTGCGCTGCATTGCGCTGGCGCGGGAACGCGGTCGCATCCCTCTGCTGGTCGGCGGCACGGGCCTGTATTTTCGCGCGCTGGAGCGCGGTATTGATATGTTACCCCCCGCCGATCCCGCCTTGCGCCAGAGTCTGATGGCGGCAGCAGAGACGGCGGGATGGCCCGCACTACACCAGCACCTCGCGACCCTGGATCCGGAAACCGCTGCGGGTATCGCCCCTCATGATCAGCAACGCATTCAGCGCGCGCTGGAAATGATCCTGAGCTCTGGCGCCCCGATCAGCGCTCATCGCCATTGGCAGGGAGAGTTCCCCGGTCCGCTCTATAAGATCATCCTGCGTCCGCCCCGGAGCTGGTTACATCAGCGTATCACGCAGCGCTTTGACGTCATGCTGAACGCGGGATTTCTGGACGAAATTGCCGACCTGCGCGCGCGTCACTACGCGCTGGAGTTACCCGCCATGCGCGCCGTGGGTTACCGCCAATATTTCGCCTGGCATGACGGCCTCTGCAGCGCCGCAGAGGCTTACCAGGCGGCACTGGCGGCGACCCGTCAACTGGCCAAGCGCCAGGATACGTGGTTTAAGAGGGAATCGGCGCATTATTATCTCGATCCATCCAGCGACGACGCATCCTCTCTGCTACTGCAGATGGTCACCCGATCGGGGCAGCAGGATACTGCGCAGTCCTGACACCACACCAGTGCGCCGGATTGCCAGCGAATACGCAGAATGCTAGCCTATGGCCACTCTGACTTTTACCCCCATTGAGGATCTTATGGCTGTTGAGCGCACTCTTTCCATCATCAAACCCGACGCAGTTCAGAAAAATGCCATCGGCGCCATTCTTGGTCGCTTTGAACAGGCAGGCCTGCGTGTCGCTGCCACGAAGATGATGCACCTCAGCCGTGATGAGGCAGGTGGTTTTTATGCGGTACACAAAGCCCGACCGTTTTACGGCGAGCTGTGCGACTTCATGAGCAGTGGTCCGGTAGTGGTTACGGTGCTGGAAGGCGAGGGCGCCATCGCCAAAAACCGTGATCTGATGGGCGCCACCAACCCCAAAGATGCCGCTGCAGGGACGATTCGTGCTGATTTTGCCGACAGCATTGACGCCAATGCCGTGCATGGCTCAGACAGTGCTGAGACTGCAGCATGGGAAATCAGTTACTTTTTTGGTCAACGGGAGATTTTTTCGCGCTGAATGATGGGCGATTTTTCGGTAGTTGCTCCGGCCGAAAGGCCACATCTTCTGGGACTGGATCGCCAGTCCCTCGCTGAATTGTTGCGCACCTGGGGAGAGTCCCCCTTTCGTGCCAACCAGATTTTGCAATGGCTGCATACCCGTCAGGTGACGGATTTCGCGGCCATGACCAACATCAGTAAAGCCCTCCGCGCGCGCCTCGCCGCAGAAACCCGCATCGACGCGCCGGAAATTATTGCTGACCAACTGGCGACAGACCGCACGCGTAAATGGCTGCTCAGGCTGCCCGATGGCAATGCCATAGAAACGGTTTTTATTCCTGAAGATGATCGTGGCACGCTGTGCATCTCCTCGCAGGTGGGCTGTTCTCTGGCTTGCAGTTTCTGCGCTACCGGCGCGCAGGGGCTCAGTCGCAACCTCGAAACCCATGAAATCATCGCGCAGGTGCGGGTGGCGCGCCGTTTTTTGGGCTTGGACGCGATCACCAATATCGTCTTCATGGGTATGGGTGAACCGCTGCTCAATTTGCGCCAAGTATTGCCGGCGCTGGATTTGTTGCGCGACGATTATGCCTACGGCTTTGGCGCGCGGCGCATTACCGTCAGCACGGCAGGTGTGGTGCCCGGCATGGATCGGCTGGGTGCGGAAAGCCCGGTCAAT
>JAKAFG010000179.1 GCA_021818125.1 Pseudomonadota bacterium
TTTTTGGCCTGCTGGGCGCCAATGGCGCTGGCAAGACCACGACTTTCCGCATGCTCTGTGGCCTGTTACCCGCGTCCTCCGGCACCTTGCGCGTCGCCGGGGTCGACATGCGCCACGCCAGCGGCCGGGCGCGGGCACGCATTGGTTACGTATCTCAGAAGTTTTCGCTCTACGGCAACCTCAGTTGCGATCAGAATCTCGCCTTTTTCTCGGCGGCTTACGGCTTGCGCGGTACCCGGCGGCAGGATCGTCTGAACTGGGCGCGTCAGGAATTTCAGTTGCGCGACTACCGCGACGTAAACGCCGATGATCTACCTTTGGGTATCAAGCAGCGTCTCGCCCTGGCCTGCGCGCTGCTGCACGAACCGCCCATCCTCTTCCTCGACGAACCCACCTCCGGTGTCGATCCTCTGGCGCGCCGGGAATTCTGGCAGCGGGTCAATGCCCTTGCAGAGTCGGGTGTCACCGTAATGATCACCACCCACTTTATGGATGAAGCCGAATACTGCGACAACCTGGTGCTGATGTCCCTCGGCGAAGTTCTCGCCCAGGGCAGCCCCGAGCAGGTGCGTGCCCAGGCCAAGGATGCGGAGCATCCCGACCCCAGCATGGAAGACGCCTTCATTCTCCTGATCCAGGCCCACGAAAGCCAGATCCGGAGGGCGTCATGAATCTGCAACGCCTGCGCGGACTGATCCGCAAGGAATTCATCCAGATCCTGCGCGACCCTTCAGCCATCGCCATCGCCTTTTTCATGCCGGTATTTTTGCTGTTTCTGTTTGGCTACGGCGTGTCTCTGGATGCCAAGCACGTGCCGGTCGCCGTCGTAGTGGATCAACCGACGGCGGAAACCAGTGCCTTCGTGGGCGGCTTGCAACAGTCCCCCTATTTCGAGCCACAGATATACACCAGCATGCACAGTGCCCGGCAGGCACTGATGGCACGCAAGGCCGATGGCATCCTCTGGCTGCGTTCTGATTTCAGTCGGCAGATGCTACAGGGAAATACCGCCTCCATCGGCGTTCTGATCAACGGGGTAGATGCCAACAATGCGCGTATTCTGGAGGGCTATTTGCAGGGCATCTGGCAGAACTGGCTGCAACAGCGCGCGCTCAATGCCGGAGCCCCGCTGATCATCCCGGTGAACGGCGAAGACCGCATCTGGTTCAATCCCGCCCTGCGCAGCCGGGACTACCTGGTGCCGGGTCTGATCGCGGTGATCATGACCCTCATTGGCGCCTTGCTGACCGCCTTGGTGGTGGCCCGTGAGTGGGAACGCGGCACCATGGAGGCCCTCATGGCCACTCCGGTCACCATGAGCGAGATTCTGCTGGGCAAACTGATTCCGTATTTTATCATGGGCATGGGCGGTATGCTGCTCTCCGTAGCACTGGCCGTCTGGCTGTTCGCCGTCCCCCTGGTCGGTAGTTTCTGGGTGCTGCTCGCCTGCTCGGCGCTCTTTCTACTGGCGGCGCTGGGCATGGGGTTGCTGATTTCCAGTGTCGCCCGCAATCAGTTTGTGGCCGGGCAGATCGCTATCATCGTCACCTTTCTGCCCGCCTTTATTCTTTCGGGCTTCATCTTCGATATCCAGTCGATGCCGGCGGCCATCCGCATCATCACCCATATAGTCGCCGCCCGCTATTTCGTGAGTATCCTGCAGACCATCTTCCTCGCCGGGGATGTCTGGCCCATCATTCTCTGGAATAGTCTGGCGCTGCTGCTGATGGCGGCGTTTTTCCTCGGCGTCACCTTGCGTCGTTCACACAAGAGGCTGGACTGATGCCGGCACGGATCTGGGCATTGGTCATCAAGGAATTCCTCGCGCTCTTGCGGGACAAGAAAAGCCGTTTCGTGCTCATCGGTCCACCCCTCATCCAGTTACTGGTCTTCGGCTATGCCGCCACTTTTGACCTGAGCCATATCCCCTATGCCGTCTACAACCAGGACACCGGTTTTGCCTCCCGGGAACTGCTGGGGGATTTTCAGGGCTCTCCGGCTTTTCAGCAGGTGGCGACCGTTGAAAACGAGGGGCAGATAGCCCCGCTCATCGATGATGAAAAGGCCTTGCTAGTCTTGCAGATCGGCCCCCACTTCACGCGCGACCTGCTGCTGCATCGGCCGGCTCCCGTGCAGGTGATCATTAATGGCCGCAACTCCAATACGGCCACTTTGGCCCTGAATTACGTCAATACCGTGCTGTTGTCCTTCGATACCCGCTGGGCCGCGGACCATCATTGGGGTCGGCCGCCGGCGCAACTGGTGGTCCGTTCCTGGTTCAATCCCAATCTGCTGTCCCGATGGTTTATCGTGCCGGGCATTGTGGCCCTGCTCATGCTGGTGGTAACGCTCCTGGTGACCGGCCTGTCGGTGGCGCGCGAGCGGGAGCAAGGAACCTTTGATCAGCTCCTGGTGACCCCCATGGGTCCAGTGGAGATACTGGTGGGCAAAGCGCTGCCTGGCCTCATTATCGGGGCTCTGGAGGGGTGTTTCATAGCCTTGGTGGCGGTGTTCTGGTTTCAGGTGCCTTTTGTCGGCAGCATACTCGCGCTACTGGTGGGTATGGCCCTGTTCCTGCTGGCGGCGGTAGGCATCGGCCTGATGATCTCCTCACTGGCAGTGACCCAGCAGCAAGGACTGCTGGGCGTGTTCCTCTTTCTGGTACCCGCCATTATCCTCTCGGGATTCGCCACCCCTATCGCCAATATGCCGGAACTGGTGCAGGATCTGACCTATATCAACCCCATGCGCTATTTTCTGGTGATCGTGCGCGGGGTGTTTCTGGAGGGGGACAATATGCCCATGCTCTGGTCGCAATACTGGCCCCTGGCGCTTATCGCGATTTTCTCCATGAGTGCTGCCGCCTGGCTCTTCCGGCACAGGATGCAATGATGCGCCCATCCTCTCAACACGCTTCCCCGAGGAATTGAAAATGCTGCGTATCCTGCTTATCGAGTGTTTGTTCAGCGCACTGCTCGGCGCGGTAATTTTTCGTCTGGCTTACGCCTTCCTGCAAAAACGCTGCTGCGCCTGGGCGGTTGCACTACTGACCGCCTTGCTGCTGGGGATCGGCGTCAGCAGTGTGCTGCAGCCCTACCTGGTGAGGAGTCTGGCGGAAGCATCGAACAGGCAGATTCCGCCTCCATGGTTTTCGCAACTCTCCCGGTCTCTCTGCTATCTCGCCGGAGCCTGGCTGGCCGATCTTGTCGTACGCAGACGGGAGCGCCTGGGCTTTGGTCAGAAAAAGATCTGAGCCCATTCCAGAACCGGGGACAGCGGCAGGAGCCACGCAGAAAATCCAGGAAACGCCCACCATAGCGCCTTGCCGATTGCACACGCATCCCGCCGACCATCACGAAGCGGACGCATCGTGAAAGGAACGGGGCCAGGACGACAGCGTCCCCAGCCCCGCCCTTGGGCCATCGTTCCTCAGAGCGTTTTCGTGGAACGTGCCATGGCTGCAGTGATTTCTTCCGGACTCAGGTCTCCCGCAATATGGATTTGGGTGCCGTTCTCTCCCTGAACCACCTCCATACCCGTCACCTTGGCTTTGGTTTCAGCGCTCATGCAGTCGCACTGACCTGTCTGACAGTTTTCCACGATGGCAAAGACCTTTTTGGCCTCTACCGAGTTGTCGACGTGTACGGCTACACCCTCGGCCGTTTTTTGCACGGTGCTGACATCTTTGATTGTGCGATCACAGCAGGACATGGAATGCTCCTTTTCAGTTAAAGAAATAAAGAATGGTGTGGGGGTAGGTACACTTGGTAGCCGCCGTTCCCGACATCACCGTAGGCCGCCATTACAGAAATCCCCCGACCTTCGCCGCTCTGCCAAGGTGAAAGCCGGCTGCTACACCGGCGCCCGTTGGGCGCCGAGCGTATTCAGGGCCAAGGTATCCCGATCCAATACCGGTTTACCCTGCTTCCTCCTTGAGGTTAAACAATGTTTATATAATATACGTACTTTCGTTGATTCATTGCAATAGCGCCCCTCATGGAACGACGTCAATTTCTCATCGCCGGGGCCTTCACCGCGGTCGGCGCCCTCGGCACCCGCTGCCAAGCACGGCAGACGGTGTGGGACATGCCGAACTTCTACCTCTGGCTGATGGTGGTGTATGCCAGCGTCGTGGCGGGTACCGTGGTCAGCCATATCATGGTGCCGGACGATGTCCACGGTATGGTAAGAGACATGTCGGCGTCAGGCGCCGAGCAATTTCAAAACGTCACCTAACGGCTGGACGCCCACCGCTTTCAAGGCGCCATCCACCACCACCGCAGGGACGGTTTTGATGCGCAGTCGGCTGACGACTTCGCGACCATCCCGCTCAGCGACATCCAGAATCTGCAGGTCCATGGGTAATTTTTGTGCGGCTTCTGTCCAGATTTTTTCTGCCTGTGGGCAGGTGGGGCACCATTTCGACACCAACAGTTGCACTTTCATTTCCGACCTCCCTAGCGACATTGGGCTATGATTATAGGTGCAGTATGAAAAGCTCCCCCATTCAGCCTTGGTAACCGTTTTACCCATTCCTCG
>JAKAFG010000180.1 GCA_021818125.1 Pseudomonadota bacterium
GTCGTCGGCCAGCACCGTAACGACCTCGCGGGTCATGATATCTTGGGCCGTTTTCATCAGGATCGTCCTTCCGCCATGGCGTCATATAATACGTTGAGGATAGTGTCTATTTCCGCTGCTGTCACCGACAGCGGCGGGACTATGGTGAGGAGATCGCCGAGAGGGCGGCTGTAAACGCCCATTTCCCGTGCCCGCCGGCACACCGCGTATTCGACGCGATCTCCGTAGGGATAAGGCGCATTCGTCCTGGGGTCGCGCAAGGCAATGGCGGCCATCAAACCGAACTGGCGGACCTCCCCTGCCCACGACTGGCCGTGAAAACGCTGCAGCCCGGCCCGTAACTGGGCGATTTTCTCGGGCAAAGCAGCCAGCACACCGCCTTCCGCAAAGAGGGCCAGGTTCTCCAGCGCTACCGCACAGGCCAGAGGATTGGCGGTGTAGGTGTGCCCGTAGTAAAACTGCCGGGCTTCCCCGAAAGGCGCAAGGAAGGCGGCATAAACATGTTCTGCGGCGAGGGTCGCGGCCACCGGCAAGTAACCACCGCTCAGTCCCTTACCCAAGGCCAGCAAGTCTGGTTCGACAGACTCCCATTCACAGGAAAAAAGCTTGCCGCTGCGGCCAAAGCCGGTCGCGACCTCATCAATGATCAGCAAGACCTCATAGGCCCGGCACAGACGTTGCGCACCCGCCAGTATGCCGGGAGGGAAAGGCAATATGCCTGCGGCACCCTGCACCCCGCCCTCCAGGATCAGGGCGGCAATTTCATGACCCTGGCTTTGCAGTATAGATTCCAGCGCCGCCAGCCATGCGGCTGTTGCCTGCTCCGGATCTCCCTCGCAGTCTTCCCACTGCACTACATAAGGGCTCGGCAAGCGCAAAGTCGGGAACAGGAGATGGCCGTATACCTCATGAAACAAGGGGAAACCACCCACCGAAACAGCGCCCACGGTGTCACCATGATAGGCGTTGTCCAGAGTCAGGAAGAGGTGTTTTTCGGGGCGACCCAGATTACACCAGTATTGAGCCGCCATTTTGATGGCAACTTCGACCGCTTCCGAGCCATCCTCCGAAAAGAAACAATGTTGCAGGGAGGCCGGAGTAATTTCCACCAGTGCCCTGGCGAGGTGAATAGCCGGGGGATGGCTCGCGCCAAGCGCCGTGCTGTGCGCGACTTTACCGATCTGCTCGACCAGAGCGGCGTCCAGTCGGGGATGGCGATGGCCGTGGATATTGCACCACAGGCTGGCAATGGCGTCCAGACAGCGATGGCCTTCCGTATCGTACACGTAATTGCCTTCGGCACGCTCGATGATCCACGGATCATCGTCCCCATAACACTGCATCTGGGTGAAGGGATGCCAGAAATAACGGCGATCCCACTCCCGCAATACTTCAGTTTCCGTCATGATTTTGCGTTAACTCCTGTAATGCGCGGGGCACTGCCGCCAGGATAGCCGTGGCCAGCAGGCTGGCCTCGCCCAGCTGGGCGGCAGCGAGGTCGCCCGCGCGGGCGTGCAGGCACACGCCGAGGGACAAGGCCTTGTCTGCTTCCAAATCTTGGGCGAGCAGACCCGCGAGGATACCGGTGAGGACATCCCCGCTGCCGCCCGTCGCCATACCGGGATTGCCCAGTGGACAAAGCCAATGACCGCCACTACCCAGTAACAGACTATGGTGGCCCTTGAGCACCCAATGTCCGCCATAGTGGGCCTGCAATCGGCAGATGGCCGCGGCACGATCGGCCTGGACGGCGGCGACCGTCACCCCTAACAGGCGCGCAGCCTCCCCGGGATGTGGGGTAAACAGACGAACCGCATCGGCGGCCAACAGTTCCGGACCAAAACGCGCCAGAATGTTCAGGGCATCGGCGTCCCAGACCTGAGGATGGGAAAGCGTACCAATCTCCAGCAAAAGATCATGGGCGGCCGGACCCTGACCCAAGCCCGGGCCAACGGCCAGGACGGCTTGATCCGGCAAATCTCCGAAACGCGCAGGCCAGTCCCGCCAAGTAGCTTCGGGCAGATGTGCCGCCAGATAAGGGATGGCCGAAGGATGCCCGACGGCCGTCACCAGTCCGGCACCCACCCGATAGGCGGCGGCGCAGGCCAGCGCCAGCGCCCCGCCCATGCCCGGCCCTCCGCCTACCGTGAAAACGTGCCCGAAGCTCCCCTTGTGCGCCTGCGGACTGCGTGCCGGCAAGGCCGGGACCGTCCGCCAGCTCAGGGCAACAAAGGCTTCATTCATGGTCACGCCCTCTCAATATCCTCTTCAGGATACGCGCTGACATGGTGCAAGCTCAAATCCGCCCCCGCATACTCCGCCTCGGGATCCAGACGAATCCCGATAAAGTACTTGATGCTGCCGTAGACAATGGCGCTGCCCGCCAGGGCGATCAGCACGCCCAGCGAGGTGCCCAGCAACTGGGACCAGAAACTGACTCCGCCGGCGCCGCCGAGGAATCGATGTCCGAAAATACCGACGGCCAATCCACCCCACACACCGCAAACACCATGGAGCGGCCAGACGCCCAGCACATCATCCAGACGCAGGCGATGCTGCACAAAAGTGAAGAGGTAGACAAAAATAATGCCGGCAACAGCGCCGATGGCCAAGGCACCAATGGGTTGCACCACATCGGAACCGGCGCAGATCGCGACCAGACCCGCGAGAGCGCCATTGTGTACGAAGCCCGGATCACCCTTCCCTACCGCCAGTGCCGCCAGCATGCCGCCCACCAGCGCCATAAGCGAATTGAGCGCCACCAGACCTTGCACAGCCGCAAGTTGCTGCGCACTCATCACGTTAAAGCCAAACCAGCCGATAATCAGAATCCAGGAACCGAGCGCCAAAAAGGGAATATTGGACGGCGGCATGGCATGCACTGCACCATCTTTCCCGTAACGCCCTTTGCGTGAACCCAGCAGCCAGACCGCCATCAGCGCCATCCATCCACCCATGGCGTGCACCACCACCGAGCCCGCGAAATCGTGAAAAGGCGCGCCAAAGGTGCTGGCAAGCCAGGCCTGAATGCCATAATGGTCATTCCAGACGATGCCTTCGTAAAAGGGATAAACCAGCCCCACCAGAAAGGCCGTTGCCAGCAATTGAGGATAAAACCGCGCCCGTTCGGCGATACCACCGGAAATAATAGCCGGCACCGCAGCGGCGAAGGTGAGCAGGAAAAAAAAGCGCACCATCTCAAAACCGTGATTACCCGTAGTCAGCGTCTTCACATCACCGAAAAAGCTGATGCCATAGGCGATATGATAACCCACAAAAAAATAAACGATGGTGGATATACCAAAATCACTGAGAATTTTGACCAGTGCATTCACCTGGCTGCGACGGCGTACCGTACCCAGTTCCAGAAAGGCAAATCCGCCGTGCATAGCAAACACCAGAACGGCGCCCATCAGCAAAAAAAACACATTTCCGCCTGGAGGCGTGGCTCCTGTGGCTGTCATGATCGCTGCTTCCTCTCAAAATTTAATTGCTTTTTATATTTACGAATAATGGGTAAGTGCTTAGTCATCAAGCAAGCGTCGACCGTGCAACGCACGCCCGAGGGTGCTACGGTCAACATATTCCAACTCGCCACCCACCGGTACCCCGCGTGCAATACGGCTGATCGTGATACCGTCAGGAACCAGCCCCGCGAGAAACTGGGCCGTGGCCTCCCCTTCCAGGGTGGGATTGGTCGCAAAAATCACTTCCCGCAAGTCTGCTTCACCCAAACGCGCGCTGAAGCGATCAATATGCAGGGCTTCGGGACCGATACCGTCCAAGGGCGACAAATGCCCCATCAACACAAAGAACTCGCCGACGAAGGCACCCGTATCTTCGATAGCGCGCAGATCAGCAGGCGATTCCACGACACACAAAATGGAACGATCCCGGTGTTCGGAACGACAGACGGCACACAATGGCGCTTCGCTCAGGTTATTGCAGCGCTTACAAAAACGGACCACGGCATGGGCCTGCTGCAAGGCCGCGGCCAGTTGCGGCATGAGATCGCGCTTGCGCACCAGCAACTCATAGCTGATCCGTTGCGCCGAACGCGGACCAATACCCGGCAGGCGGCGGAGCAGCGCCACCAGGGCATCCATACTCGGAACGTCTGCCATAAGTGCCTAAAAAGGCAGGCTCATGCCCGGAATATTCATGCCACCAGTCACTTCCGACATCCGCTCCGCGCTGACCTTCTCAGCATTGCGCACGGCGTCATTAATGGCTGCAGCCAAGAGATCCTCGAGCATTTCCTGATCGCCATCGGCAAGCAGAGAGGGATCAATGCGAACCCGCCGTACGTCATGTCGGCAGGTCATAGTGACTTCCACCAGATTACCGCCCGCATGGCCCTGCACCTCTACCTGGGCAAGCACTTCCTGCGTCTTTTGCAACCGCTCCTGGAGCTGCTGCGCCTGCTTCATGATATTTCCCAGTCCGCCCTTCATCTTCCATTACCTCCCTGTTTACTTTTCACTGTAGATC
>JAKAFG010000181.1 GCA_021818125.1 Pseudomonadota bacterium
CAGGTAATCGTGCCCGCGCCCACATTCACCCCGGTACCGATCTCCGCATCGCCGATATAAGTCAGGTGATTGGCTTTGCTGCCTGCACCAATTTTTGAGGCCTTTACCTCGACATAGTTACCGATATGCGCGGCTTCGCCAATCTCCGTTCCGGGGCGAATCCGCGCAAAAGGTCCAATCCGTGCCCCGGCGGCAATTCGTGCACCTTCGATGAGGCTATAGGGCAAAATTTCCACGTCATCGCCAATCTGTACGTCCTGCAAAACTGCACCAGCGCCCACGCGTACGCGATTACCCAGATGAACCTCGCCAACAAACAAGACGTTGGGATCCACCCAGCAGTCCTGGCCGCAGGTGACCTCACCACGGATGTCTATCCGCGCCGGGTCCGCCACCCGTAATCCCTGCATCTGCAGAGCGCGCAGTTGCTGCCGCTGAAACACGCGCTCCAGATCCGCCAACTGCATGGGGTCATTTACCCCCAAGGCCTCGGTCGCATCAGCCAGTGTAAAGGGCCAGACGACATAGCCGCCCGCCCGCGCTGCCGCCACCACATCCGTCAAGTAAATCTCGCCCTGGGCATTGCGTGCAGACAGTCCCTGCAACCAGCCCGCCAGCGGCTGCACCGGCAGCACCATCATCCCAAGATTTATCTCGCAGATGGCCTGTTCGTCCGTCTGGCAATCCTTGTGCTCACGGATACCCTGCACCTGACCGTCCGCATCGCGGAGAATCCGCCCGTAGCCGTGGGGCTCGCTTACCGATGCGGTCGTCAATCCAAGTGCTGACACCGGAATTTGTTGGAGAAATTCGCGCAGTGTCGCGCTCTTTAAGAGCGGTACGTCGCCGTACAATACCAATACCCGGTCCGCTCCAGTGAGACCCACTAACGCCGATTTCAGCGCATCGCCGGTACCGAGCTGCTGTGCCTGGCTCCACCAGCTTACCGGCGCGCCAGGGAAGGCGGCCTGCACCGCATCGCCGCCGTAACCGACCACAATGTGAATACGCCGTGGCGACAACTCCGCCGCTATAGCCAGCACGTGGGCGAGCATTGGCTTTCCCCCGAGAGGTTGCAGCACCTTCGGCAAAGCAGAGCGCATACGCGTGCCCTGCCCGGCGGCGAGTATTACGATATCCGTCAACATAGCGCTATTCACCTCCGCAAAATCCGCCAACACTCCGGCCCAACTGCCTTA
Organism: Pseudomonadota bacterium; assembly: GCA_021818125.1. Classification (GTDB taxonomy): domain Bacteria; phylum Pseudomonadota; class Gammaproteobacteria; order Acidithiobacillales; family Acidithiobacillaceae; genus Acidithiobacillus. Next base: position 1,200 of record JAKAFG010000181.1, read on the forward strand.
CCATAAATAAACCCCAGCGGCCTGATGGCGACTGGGGTCTGTATGACACGCCTGAACCAGCATGCGATCTCGCCGGAGCGTTAGCGCAGCAATCCCTGTTCCCGCAAACGTTGCAGCGTCTTCAGACGGGCGATCTGCTCGAGCAATTCCGCCTGAGCGGCCGCATATTCCATCTGATCCGTCTGACCGGCCATCCGCGCTTCAGCAGCCTGCTTCGCGGCCATGGCTTTTGCTTCATCAATATCTGTCGCGCGTTCTGCCGAGTCAGCCAGCACCGTCACCAGATTCGGCTGAATTTCCAGTACGCCGCCGTTGACGAACAAATACTCCGTCTCCGTACCGTGAATAATCCGCAACTCGCCGGGACGCAGTCCGGTCAGCAGCGGTGCGTGGCGCGGCAGAATGCCGAGTTCGCCCATCTCGCCGGGGGCCACCACCATATCGGCGACCCCCGCGTAGACACTGCCCTCAGCACTGACTACCTGCACATCTATGGTCATCGCCATGGCTTAGCCCTGCTGTAGTTTCTGGGCCTTGGCAATGGCTTCGTCGATGGTACCTACCATGTAGAAGGCCTGCTCGGGCAGATGATCATACTCACCGGCCACGATCGCCTTGAAGCCACGGATCGTCTCCTTCAATGAGGCATAGGTACCGGGGCTGCCGGTGAACACTTCAGCCACGAAGAAAGGCTGCGACAGGAAGCGCTGAATTTTGCGCGCCCGAGACACCAGCAGCTTGTCGTCCTCGGACAGCTCGTCCATGCCGAGAATGGCGATGATATCCTGCAATTCTTTGTAGCGCTGCAGCGTCCTCTGGCAGGAGCGGGCCACATCGTAGTGCTCCTGACCGACAATCGCCGGATCTAGCTGACGGCTGAAGGAGTCGAGCGGATCGAGCGCGGGGTAGATACCCAGCTCAGCGATCTGACGCGACAGCACCACCGTGGCGTCCAAGTGGGCAAAGGTCGTGGCCGGGGATGGATCGGTGAGATCGTCCGCGGGCACGTAAACGGCCTGCACAGAAGTAATGGAGCCCACCTTGGTCGAGGTAATACGCTCCTGCAATTTGCCCATTTCTTCGGCCAGCGTCGGCTGATAACCCACCGCAGAAGGCATACGCCCGAGCAGCGCCGACACCTCGGTACCGGCCAGGGTGTAGCGGAAGATGTTATCGATGAACATCAGAATGTCGCGGCCTTCGTCACGGAAATGCTCCGCCATGGTCAGGCCGGTCAGACCGGCGCGCAGGCGGTTGCCGGGCGGTTCATTCATCTGCCCGTAAACCAGCGCGACCTTGTCCAACACGCCGGAATCGGTCATTTCATGGTAGAAGTCATTGCCTTCACGGGTGCGCTCACCGACGCCGGCGAACACCGAGTAACCGGTGTGCTCGATAGCGATGTTGCGGATCAGCTCCATCATGAGCACCGTCTTGCCCACGCCAGCGCCACCGAAGAGGCCGACCTTACCGCCCTTGGCGAAAGGACAGACCAGATCGATGACCTTGATGCCGGTTTCCAGCACCTCGGTGCTCGCCGCCAGCTCGTCAAATGCCGGTGCCGGACGATGTATGGCCTTGCGCTCCTCCGTCTGTACCGGACCCTTGCCATCCACGGGGTCACCGAGGACGTCCATGATGCGGCCCAGCGTGCCATGGCCCACCGGCACGCTGATGGGCGCACCGGTACGCTTCACGCCCAGACCGCGCTTCAGGCCTTCGCTGGGACCCATGGCAATACCGCGCGCCACGCCGTCACCCAACTGGGCCTGCACTTCGATGGTCAGGTTTTTGTCGCTGACCACGATAGCTTCCATAATCTCCGGGACCTGCCCGCGAGGAAAGGCCACGTCGATCACCGGCCCGATCACCTGGACGATATGGCCGACGGCGTTTTCTTTAGCAACCGCTTCGCTCATGATTTAACCCTCAAAAATTCCAAAAATGCTGTGCACAATCGTCAGACCGCCGCCGCACCGGCGCTGATCTCTGCGATTTCCTGAGTAATGCCGGCCTGTCGCGCCTTGTTGTAGGCCAACTGCAGGTCGCCCACCATGCGCTTTGCGTTATCCGAGGCGTTTTTCATGGCAACCATACGCGCGCTCTGTTCACAAGCCAGATGCTCGATGACCGCCTGATACACCACTGATTCCACATAGCGCTGCAGCAAGCGATCCAATACCGGACGGGCTTCGGGCTCGTAGATGTAATCCCACATCTCCGCGCGTGGCTCCGCGAGTACTTCAGGTTTCTCCACCGGCAGCAACTGTTCGACCGTGGCCCGCTGCAACATCGTATTCACGAAGCGGGAGGAGACCAGGTACACCACGTCGACCTCACCCTTGGCGTAAGCATCGGCCATCGCCCGGATGGGTCCGATCATGTCGGCCAGATGCGGCTTGTCACCCAATCCGTTGAGCTCTGCGACCAGATGGGCGCCGTGACGCCGCAGAAAGCCCAACCCCTTATTGCCCATGACCGCGAGATCAGAGTCGATGCCCTGCTCGTGGAGATCATGCATCTTGTGGACGACATTACGCAGCACGTTCACATTGAGCGCGCCACAGAGGCCACGATCCGTGGTCACGACGATAAAGCCCGCCTTTTTGAGGGGACGCACCTGCATCAATGGGTGTTCGTACTCGGGATGCGCCTGCGCCAGATGTCCCAACACCTCACGAATTTTCTCCGCATAGGGACGGGCGGCGCGCATCCGCTCCTGCGCGCGCCGCATCTTGCTCGCAGCCACCATCTCCATGGCACGGGTGATCTTGCGCGTGTTTTTAACGCTCTTGATCTGTCCGCGGATTTCCTTGGCATTGGCCATGCTACTCTCCTAGTACGTCGAGCTGGACTTGAACTGCTTGACCGCCGCGTCGAGCTGCTTCTTGAAGTCGTCCGTCAGCTCTTTTTTCTCTTCAAGCCCGGCCATCAGGTCCTTGTTATTGCTGTGCAGGTAAGCCAGGAGTGCCTTCTCGAAAGGCCGCACATTGGCCACTTCGACATCATCCAGCGCACCACTGCTGGCTGCGAAGAGCGCCACGGACTGTTCGGCCACCGACATGGGCGAGAACTGGTCCTGCTTCAACAACTCGGTGACACGCTTGCCGCGCTCGATCTGCTTGCGGGTGATTTCATCCAGATCCGAAGCAAACTGCGCGAAGGCCGCCAGTTCACGATACTGCGCGAGATCCAGACGAATGCCGCCGCCCAGCTTCTTGATGATCTTGGTCTGCGCCGCGCCACCCACCCGCGATACCGACAAACCGGCGTTGATAGCCGGACGGA
>JAKAFG010000182.1 GCA_021818125.1 Pseudomonadota bacterium
GAATACCGGATTGTGGAAGCGGATGCAACGAGCAAGGGAGATAGCTATGCATGACGTGATGATGGATATTGAGGCGTTATCCACCCAACTGGGAGCGGTAGTACTCACCATTGGTGCCGTCATTTTCGATCCAGAGTCTGACCGGATTGGGCAGACCTTTGCCATCCGCCTGCCTGCCCAGGAGCAAATCGACAAAGGTGCCCTGGTGGGCATCGACACCATTGAATGGTGGACAGAGCAAACCCTTGAAGCGCGTAATGCAGCCTTCCACGGACCTTGTGCCCATTCAGTGGCCGCCGGATTGGGCAAGTTCTCCCGCTTTCTGCAGCGCATTCCAGGAGAAAGGTTGCGGCTGTGGTCCAATGGACCCGCTTTCGATTCCGCGCAGCTACAACTCTTGTATGCGCGGTTTCGGGTAGAATTGGGTCCGGGCATGGGCTGGCCGGTGCGGTATAATGCCGACCGGGACTGCCGTACCATTTTTTCCTTGGCCTATCCGCAAGGCGGTATCCCCGTCGAAGAGAAGGGTGTCGCCCATAACGCCCTCGATGACGCCATCTGGCAAGCCAGGACAGTGCAGGCGTGCATGCAAAAATTGCGTGACCGTGCTCACCCATGAATCAGCCCCCGTCGAGGGCGAATGGCTCACACATCACTCTCCTGTCTGTAGATCAACCGCCTTGTGCCCAAAATGCTACTGGTAACCCGACGCAAAGGGACAAAATGGTGTTGCCATCACCGGTTGCCACTGCTTTTCCCCGTACCCCTCAGTCTCCCGGAGAATGGGGCCAACCTAAAAAGCCGGTTGGCCGGACTGATGCCATGGCGCAGCGGTGGCCGCTTCGCTACCGCCCGCGCCGCGGCTCCGGCTTTCATCCTGAAATAGGTTCGTGGACCCCTGTGAAAATCAATTTTTGCACCACCGCTTAATCGTGGATTCAGGGATACCCAGCACCTGAGAGATGACCCCATAGCTGCTGCCAGAGGCTCGCATCAGCCGTGCCGTGGCCCTTTCCTGTTCGCTGGCGGCACGCCTGGCCTCACCACTGGTTTTGCCGCCCAATGCACCGCGTCTGGCCTGCACCTCTGGCGTATGGGTGCGTTCTACCCATTGACGCCAACCGGCATCCGTCATGCTGTGGCCTTTGCGTTTGCCTGACAGCGTTACCGGGAGCGGCAGCGCTCCGTGCCGTATCCTGAGCATCCCTGGTGTTCGTCGCTGTCCAGTCCATATCCCCTTTTCCACCTTGGGCAAGGGGCGTGTTCTTCCTAAAATAACGGAGAACACGCCCCGTTTTTACTGCCGAATAGGGCGGGACAAAGAGTCGAAATTAACGTGGTACGTAACACCTTTGTCGATACCATTGACCGTGCCCATGTGTCCAATAGGCAGAGAGACCAGTTTCCCGGAGGTACCTCCCACGACAAAGGCATACGGGCTGAGCAACCCATCGGATGGTCCAACCGTACCGGTTGCGAGTTTTTCGGTATGTATCGGTTTGCCGGTTCGCGCATTCAACACATACAAAATTCCCTGGGCATTCACGGTATAGAGGGTCCCATGGTATACGTTGGGATTGCTGACATCCGTCCCGGTTCGGAAGGTCCAGAGGATTCTTTCGGTACGCGCGTCCAGCGCATACAGACGCTTGGTCAAGCGCGGTTCGACATAAATGATATGATGCCACGCGGTGAGGGGGGGGTCATAGATTCCCGGGTGCGTCGGATCGGACTGGTGCATACTGGAAAACAGGGCCGGTATATGGATGGCGTGGTCGATTTTCCGTAGTGCCGCCACTGCCCAGTTCTTCCAATATATTTCGCTGCTGATGATGCGCTCATGAATCCATGCGCGCGGCGATAGGTGACGGGTATAGATATTCTTTCGATGAATCAAACGCCCGGTCACAGCGTTCAGATTCACCACCTCGAAGGTAAAGTCGCGCATCGGGGTGTGCTTCCAGAGATGTACCAGAATGTCCCACAGGTCATAGGAATCCTTACGCATGAACGCCGTAAACACTGTGTTCCTACGCACCACTGGGGATGCTTCTGCAAGGTTGACGGTATGCGCAAAATTCCGCGACCAACGAATTTTGTGGGTCCGCCAGTCGATATCGTAAAAATCATTGCGGTGGGTGAAGAGATTATCCGTTCCGAAATAAAGATTCGAGCCAACTCTGGCAGGGGAAGACATCGCCGACCATCCACCGATGGGTATCTGCCAAAGCAACTTCCCCGTGCGGGCGTCCAGGGCGATGAAACGCCCACCCCCGGTAGGGGTTAGAATTTTATGATGGGCATAGGCAGGCGTCGGCATATCCTGACAGTGCGTGGCGTATTCCCAGACCACCTTGCCGGTAGCCGCCTGGAGTGCCGCGATGGCGTGGGGAAATCGGGAACGGCAGGAGTAGCCCGTGTTGACCGCAAACATACGCTTCCCACCGAGCCCTACTATCACGTAATGGCCCGCCACGATCGCTTGCGTCATGGTAATATTGCCCAAAGAGGTTCGCCATAAAATGGCGCCTGTCCGTGCATCGACGCGCAGCACCTGCCCCTCCTGGCGGTATCCCGCCTTCCCCGTCGTTATCAACAGGGTCCCTCCATCGACTGATGGTGGAGCGATGATGTGCTGACCGATGAAGGTATCGAAGCTGCCGATCTTATCTGGGGTAAACGCTAAATGGCGCGCATTCCCCTCGAACTGAGACATGGTGGTAGCCGCGGATACTGTCACGCTCGCCATCCCCAAAAGAACCCACGCGGTAGCGAGCAGTATGCGGCTATCGCCCAATACGTTGTTTAACTTCAGTAACTAGCCATAGTCTTTATGACGGTTTCCGTACGTTGAGCGAACGCCGGATCTGTTTGCGCCTTTTTCAACAGCATTTCATATTTCACTGGCGTGAGATGATTCTGGACCAATATCTGCTTTATTTTAGTTCCGTATTTCACGAGCATCTGATGATGCTGTGCGGCGGTAATTTTTTTCGTCGATATCTCCTGATGCACCTTCTTATCGATCGGGCGAATGGCCACAATGACCGATGCAAAGTGGCGCAACTCCGTTGGACCAACATGAAGGCTCTGAGTCGGCTGCACTGGCATCATCGGCATCGGAGCGCCCTGACCAGGTTGGGTAGCTGTGCCGGCAGGCTGCTGAGCAGAGCTCATGGGCGGTTCCATATCGGCTAAAGCCAAGGTGCTACCGAGACTAAAGACACCAAGTCCTAACAACAAATTGCGTGCAATGTGCTTCATACGATTACTCTCCTTAACAGGTCTTTCTAGATCATGGATATCGGACAATGAACACGCATATAAACCTGCATGTGCTTCTAACCTAGCAATAATAATTTGGTGGTGTCAACCGTAATTGTATCATGTGTATGTACTATTTTTCATACAATAATGTTGCTTATGGAAAACACCGCGCGCCCAAGAATGAAATGCAACGCCGATGGTCCAAAAGGGTCAGAGATGGAGAATGGGAAGGAAATGCCTGCAGTTGATCGCAGATGAGCGGAATCTGTTGCAGAGGGGATTGAATCAAGGGGTGGGTCTCAAAGCGATGGCAACGCTGGTTGTATCTCAGACTTTAAACCCGCCCATTCACCCGAAAAAATGCCGGGCTTTTTCAGAGATTTTATCTTGTTGGAGAAGCTGTTCGGGTTTCCTGCGGAGGGCTGAACAGGTTTTGCAGGGACGCGAAAAGGCTGCTGCCATTTCCGCCTATGTGGGGAATCCTGCCGGGGGAACTCCCTTGGGTAGATACCGATTACCCACCCCGCAAAAAGGCCGACTGACCCACTTATTCCTCAGTAATCCTGCCCGATTGCACCGCATCCACAGGCCGGTGCCGAGCCTGCATGTCTAAAGTTCAGAACATCAAATAAAATGCTTATTTATAGTTTTCCGTAAGGCGGCAGCCCCATCAAAGGTTCGGAAACAGCCGGAGATCTTCTGTTTGACCTTGGGCATTCGCACCGCCTGTTCTGCGATGTTGTTGGTGAAGGGTACCTCCGGATCCGAGAGAAAACGCAGGACATCCTCACAATATTCACGCAGGTGTCGCAACAGATTGATCGGGGTGGATTGCCCCCGATGTGCCGTGCCATCTTTACGCTTCTTGATCGGGTGGATCGTGTCGCCTTTGGCCAGTATCGCGGTGTAGTCCGCGTTGATTTGAGCCATCCGGTCATCGCTGAGCGGCCCATCGGCCCATCCCGGTTGGCGGCAACGAGCAGGTCGATCCTGTTCTTCGCCCAGCGTTGGCCGTACTGGTCGTGGACCAGCGTCAACTCCCGTAGGTGATGCGCATTGCATAGGCCGTGGCGGCAGTCATATTTCCGGTAGGGCGCCCAGCCATCATGGATGGCGGTCCCCTGGAATCCCGGCAGAATCCCGAAAGCGTCGAAAGCCTCCTGGCCACGGTGGCCAGGGTCTGCGTCGCGGCTGTGTGCAGCCAGTAGAGTTTG
>JAKAFG010000183.1 GCA_021818125.1 Pseudomonadota bacterium
TGCCGCCGGCAGCGTAGTCGTCACCCCCTATGCACTCACGGCAAAATCGGAGTTTTTTCCTCTTGCAGGCGCAATGCCACTACATCCTCTATGGTGATGACAGGCAGATCGTGCCGGGCTGCGAAACGGGTGATATCGTCCCCTTTGGCCATGCTGCCGTCAGGATTCATCAACTCGCAGAGCACCGCCGCTGGCTCCAGGCCCGCCAGTCGCGCCAGATCAACGGAACCTTCCGTATGCCCGCGTCGACCCAATACCCCCTCCAGATGCGCACACAGCGGAAAGATATGGCCGGGACGGGCGATATCCCGGGGCCGGGCGCCGGACGCGATAGCCGCCCGAATGGTGGTCACACGATCCGCTGCCGATACCCCGGTGGTCACCCCTTCCCGAGCCTCTATGGAAACGGTGAAGGCGGTACCAAAGTGGCTTTCGTTCTGTTGCACCATGGGCGGCAACTCCAAGCGGGCCACATGCTCCGGGGTAAGACACAAGCACACGATTCCGCTGCATTCACGGATCAACATCGCCATGGTCGCCACGGTCAGACGTTCGGCAGCGACAATAAGGTCACCTTCGTTTTCGCGATCGGAATCATCCAGGAGAATAACCGGGCGGCCGGCACGCATGGCCTCGAGTGCCCGATGCCATTCCGGGCGGGTTACAGCAACATCACTCTTCAACAACACGGTAGTTTGAACAGACATGAAACGCTCCTCGCAGGTAGAAAAGGCGAAAAACATTTCAGGGCAAACGCGGACACACGGCGCTATGTCGCGTGAAAACGCAACAAGCGTGCCGTGCATCAACATCTTCTTCCATCCGGACTGTGACCGTCGGCCCTGGAATTACACCAGATCTGCTGACCTCGCGTGAACGCGAGCGCTCGCGGGCTTGTCTGACAACAGACAGACTTACCGCCGGTGGGGAGTTTCGCCCCGCCCTGAAGATGAGTCCAGAATCTAACACGACAAGTGCCCGATGGCCAACAGCCGATCACGCTACCTGAAACGGTCCTCCAGCTGAATGTTCGGAAACATCAGGAAAAGCACGGTAATCGTCATCCGGGATAGTCCTTTTTGCCATTTTTGCGGTCCAACTCCGCCAGCGCGGCACGATAACCGGCTTCATCATGAATGGCTTTGATCTCCATGCTCTGCCTCCTCAAATAATGCATGCATCGATGCGGTCATACTGCGCATGAGTGCCCATATTTTGCGCACGATAATTATGTGGAATCACTCTGTAATTGCCTTCCCATAGGGACGTATATACATACTCCATCTGCTTTCAGATGATGGGCTGAATCTGGTAGATTGCCGGAAATCGCCACCCAACGTTCCATTGGAGTCCGATCAAGTCCTATTGCCCATAGATGCAGCACCTGAAATCCAAGTGCTTTTAATGTGTCACCACTTTCATTGCTAATTAACAATCGCTGATCATTTGTGACATTTGCGAACAGATCGACCCCTCTATAAATATTCCTGTGCCAATCTGTAATCATGGGTTGCCATTTTGCAAAATTGCCACCGCCATTATGGCGATAATCCATACTTTCAAGAACCCCTTCATTGGCAATAGTGTGAACAGCGAGGTAAGTTGGCGCAGAAAGTATTCCTTCGGATAATTTAAATCGTTGGGATGTGAGAAACCCCCTAACAGAAATTAACGCAGGCAACTTTTCGTCGCTGTAAAACGCATTCCACTCATCCTCTGCAGCCGGGTCGGTAAAGCTGCATTCAACTGTGTAAATCATATGCACCTCGTTTAGCCGCGTTTTCATCGATTGGGACAAATTAACCAATATACCGCACAAGCTCATTCGTCAGTTTGGCTGTTTCAGGTCCCAGGGGCAGTGTGGCTTCCCCATACTCCAGCGCCCGAGCCAACGCTGGCCGGAGCAACTGGTGGGCCACTGCGATCCGGATGAGTGAACATACGTCGTCTTTTAGCGAGTCGCCGGGGGCATGCGCTATGCAGGTCAATACCTGCCAGCAATATAAGGCGTTCCCGCCGAATCAGCATTGGCATGAAGAAAAACCCAGCCGCCAGCACCACTTGCCAACGGTCCACCACAGAACTATCTTAGTACTAAGATAGCTCCACCAAGGATGGCCGCCCCGATGAAACCCCCAATACCCAAGGACCATGTGGACCTCCTTCTCGACCAGTGGGCCAGGGAGCGGCCTGATCTGGACGTCAGTTCCATGGGCGTTTTCGGACGCATGGGACGGCTACTCAAGCACCTGGAAAAAGCGCGGAGTGAAGCACTCTCTCCTTTCGGCTTCAATGAGGGAGAGTTTGATGTGCTGGCGACACTGCGTCGCTCCGGTTTGCCCTATACGCTGTCGCCAACGCAGCTTTATCGGTCATTGATGCTCACATCCGGGGCCATCACCAATCGCCTTACACGCCTGGAGTCGGCCGGATGGATCGAGCGAGTTGTCAACCCAGCCGATGGCCGGGGGCTCTCGGTTCACCTGAGCGCGAACGGCCTGGCGGTCACCGAGGCAGCCGTTGCCATCCATGTCGCGACGCAGGAGATGGTGCTTGGTGGCCTCAGCGACGGAGACAGGCAACATTTGGCCCGTCTTCTGAAGGCGGTCCTGCTCAGCCTGCCGGGCGAGACCATTTCCGACGTGGAAATCGCCGCCCGTGAACTGGAGTCACCATGATCGGCACGTCAAAACGATCTGAAAACTTTACCATATTTCTGGCAGCCTTTATCAACAGCCTTGGCGGCATTGGCATCGACCTCTATGCGCCGAGTATTCCGGCCATAGGACGCGCACTGCACACCTCCCAAGCTGTCATGCTGAGCACGATTACCGTGTTCCTCGTCGCCTATGCGCTAGGTCAATTGTTCTTTGGCTTGTTTTCCGACACCAAAGGACGTAAACCCGCAGTGCTGACGGGCCTGTTCGCCTTTATCGTGGGCAGCGTGCTCGCTACCCAGGCGCACCGTATTGAGACCTTGATGATTGCCAGGGCACTTCAAGGCTTCGCGATCGGTTCTTGTCAGGTGGTCGCCCGCGCCATGTTGGTGGACAACTTCAAGGGCGATCGTTTTCGCGTGGCTATTATTTACCTCAGCCTGGCTTTTGGGTTAGGCCCTGTCATTGCGCCGTATATTGGTGGACTGGTCGAAGATTCTGTAGGCTGGCGTTGGAACTTCGCCATTTACTGCATCTACGGGTTTACCGTGCTGTTATTTGTGCTGTTCGGTATGCGCGAATCTCTCGACGTCAGCAAACGGCAAACGCCCAGATATGCGCTCCTGGGATATGGAGAAATTCTCTCCAGCAGGGGGTTCCTCCTGTCCGTCATCCTACTTGGCGGGAGTTTTTCGGCGTTTCTGATGTGGAATATCCTTGGTCCTTATCTCATCCAGGTAAAACTCGGCCATAGCGCCTCCTTTTTCGGTACCACCGCGCTTATCTGCGGGACAAGCTACCTGCTGGGAACCTTGATCAACAGGGTGGTAGCTCCTCGTTTCAAAAGTATGCCCATCATGAAGTCCGGTATTCTCCTATTCTTCCTCGGTGTCGTTTGCATGATAGCCAGCGGTTCTGGAGTGCAAATTTATCTCATCATGGCGGGCGTTATTTTAGTCGCCTTTGCACAAGGCTTTATCTTTCCCAATGCGATGGCGCGATCTATGGGTATATTCGCCCATCGGGCCAGCGTTGCCGCCAGTTTGCAAGGCTTCCTGATGTTGGTGATCGGGTCGATCTCCTCGGGACTGGCAAGCCTTGTGCGGATCGACTCCGGGTTTCAGATCGCGGCGATATTTGGGTGTCTGCTAGGCATCGAAGTTTTGGCACTGCGGCTCTTGAACAATCCCCGCATGACAGCCCTTTCCTGAAGTCTCGCCGCGAGAGCGGCAACACCGAAAAAGACTAGCCTGTGCAAAGATAGTTCACCACACAGTGAACCATCACGCTCCATCCGGCAGATACACTGCCGTCATGTCCTCACCTACTCCTACACCATCGGCCTGCCAGAGCAACGCCGAAAACGATCGTACCCTTGTGCTGGGCCGGTTCTGGCTCAGTACCGCGCTGTTCACGGCCACGGTAATGCGCGCAATGCCTCTTTGGCGTGTTGCGGGGATATTTTACGCCACCTATCCTGTTGACGACCGCCCAGAATAGTTCTATATAGGACTATTTGCCTGCGAACAGTTGGGGGAATAAATGCGTGAGGAAATACTTCGGGAGACGACAACACAGTCCTCTACGGACTTGCAGGAGACCACAGCAAAGGAACCGTTTCTCGCTGTATTGCGAGAGCTTGCCCAAGCCTATCATGCCTTTTCCGCCTACTCCGCCGCCCACGTCCGGCAACTGGACCTCACGCCAGCGCAGTTTGACGTCATCGCTACCCTGGGCAACACCCAGGGAATGCCCCTCAGCCAGCTTG
>JAKAFG010000184.1 GCA_021818125.1 Pseudomonadota bacterium
GGCGCAATGACAGAGCATGTTGATGAAACCTTCCGCATGGTTTCATCGCAGTTTTGAGCCGCATCACGAAGGTCCTGGTTTGATTCTGCTGGGTGCCGGATCACCGACGCATCCATTTGTTGGGTTGTGGTGTCGGTGCCGGTATCGCCGCCGTCTTCAATGCGCCTCTGGGTGGGTGGTTTCTGGCCATGGAAGTGATCGTGCCCGACTGGCGGCCCTGGACCGTCCTGTCCACACTCGTGGCAACGGCCTCTGCCAGTTGGGTGACGCAGGAGGGTTTCGGAAGCGCCCATCTCTTCGCGCATGCCACCATCGCCCATTGGAATGGCAGCCTCATGACGCTGATAAGTATCGGTTTTATCCGGCTGATGGATGGTGTCGACGCCTATAGTCGGCAACTACTGCAAAACCCTTAACACGCGGCACATGTCCGGCATGCTGCTGGTCGGTATTCTGATTTATCTGACCACTCGCTTGACGGGTCATTTAAATCTAATTCATAGGTAATCAATAATTCGTTCATAATGGCCCCCAATAACCCTAGAAAAGGATAAATATGACTATCCCGCAAAATGCTCTGGACGGACGTGAACGGCGATCCATTATTGCCTTGGCTGGAATATTTGGTTTACGCCTGCTCGGTTTGTTTCTGGTATTACCGGTGTTTTCTGTATATGCCCACGGATTGCATGGGGCAATACGCCATCCGATACTCATTGGCGTTGCTCTGGGTGCTTACGGTCTGACCCAGGCCATTTTTCAAATCCCCTTCGGCAGGCTGTCAGATAAGTGGGGCAGGAAACCCGTCATTGCGGCGGGACTCCTCATTTTTGCCCTTGGCAGCGTTATCGCCGCACAGGCCACCAGCATCGAATGGTTGTTGGTAGGGCGAATCATACAGGGTGCAGGTGCCGTAGCCGCCGCCATCATCGCGCTCACCGCAGATCTGGTGCGCGAAGAACGCTGGACCAAGGCTATGGCCACTATCGGCATTACCATTGGCATCAGCTTTAGCGTGTCGCTGGTGTTATCCGCGCCGTTAGCCCAATGGATTGGGGTGCAAGGGATCTTTTGGTTGACGGCTGCCCTGTCCATTCTCGCCATCGGCGTGCTCTACAAGGTGATACCGGATGTCCCGGCACGCTTCCATCGCGATGCCGAAATGAATCCTGCTGCACTGAAGGACGTACTGAGAAATCCCAATCTGCTCCGTTTGGATTTTGGTATATTTTCACTCCACACTGGACTGACGGCGCTCTTTGTGGTGCTTCCGCTGGTACTCATTGATCCGCAGCATCCTCTCCTCTCTGAGGCGGATCAGTGGATGTTGTACCTCCCGGTCATGCTGCTTTCTTTCGTCGCAATGATCCCCTTTATCATTGTCGGTGAGGCCAAGCATCGCCTCCGAGAAGTCTTTGTGCTGGCGATTGCAATTTTGCTGGCCGCAGTCATCTGGATGGCGCTTTCCAATCACAGCATCTGGTCCATTGCCATCGCGCTCTTTCTGTTTTTTGTGGGTTTCAACGTGCTGGAGGCAAGTTTACCTTCACTAGTGGCCAAATTCTGTCATCCGGGTGCCAAGGGAACGGCCACTGGCGTGTATACCACGGCGGAGTTTCTTGGGGCTTTCAGTGGTGGTTTGTTGGGAGGATTACTTTATCTGCCCGGCCAACACAATTACAGTGATGTCTTTTGGGCCGTGGCGGCCATCTATTTGATCTGGTTGATAGTGGCGCTCACGATGCAGCAGCCACGCTACGTCGCTACCAAGATATTTCCTCTTCCTGTCGATAGTCAAGACAACAGTCAACTCACCCGGCAACTTCTGCAATTGCCTGGAGTAGTAGAAGTAGCAATTTTTCCGGATGAGAACGCGGTGTATTGCAAGGTAGAGAGCAAAATATATGATGACGAGCGGGTGCGATCCATTATTGGATATGCAAGCCAAACATAGATGAGACGAATAACGAAATGATAGACATTAGAAATTCTGTTGCGGCAATTAAATGAGTGCCAACAATGACCACATGAGCGTTGTCACTCAGCAGATAATTGGGGAAGACGTGAAAATGTCAAAAGCCATGACAAAGGTAATAAAGTATTTTTTATTTTTTAGCATCACGCCAGCAGTCGGGATAATCATATACTTTTCATTTGAATTTTTTGGGATAGATATCTCTTTTAAATATATTATATATTTGTTGATATTGATTCTCTTTGTGAAGATTATTATTGGCGGAGTGGTTATCACCGCCCTTAATAAATCTAAATAATAATAATTTCTATAATAACTAAAGGCTTGAATCCGGACTGTTGCGCCCCCCCTGATCGATCAAGATTTCTCTGTGGTCTTTTATGATCTCACCACCATCCGCAGTGAAGGTTTAGTCACGCCAGCCGGACTGCGCAAGTTGCTGGTCGATCAGCTCTGAGCGGGTTTGTGCTTCGGATTTGGTCATGCGTTGCCTTCCCCTAACTGCCTGCCCAGTGTATGTAGCGTTGTCATCGAACACTTTCCATCGCCCGTGGTCGATAGAAACCTTTGATTCATCAAGCCGACACCGACGTATCGCCCACGTCCTATCGCCCAGTTATCGTCGATATAGCGCACGTTGTCCGATAGCATCTTCATGGCTTCGCCCTGTTTGCTCCCACTTGGCAGCGCGGCCTTTGCCCGTTGGCGTGATCAGCCCTTCGGCTTTCATGGCACGCAAGACGACGCGCACCATGTCGCGGCTGATGCCCGGGCAGGCTTCTTCGATTTCGGAGATCGAGAACGGCAGGTTTCTCTTGAGGATTTCGACGCGCACACGGTCGCCCTTGGCGCCGCGCCCACGTTCAATAGTGCCGACACGTTCTTCGAATTCTTTGTAGGCCCGAAGCAGTGCCCCCCAGAAGTAGTCGAGCCACGGGGCAATATCGTGGGCACCGTCATGCCAGCCTTGCGAACTGGCCTCCAGCGTTTCGTAATAGCTCTCTTTCGACTCTTCGAAAATGCGCTCCAGACTGATGAAGCGGCCTACCGCGTAGTCGAAGTGATAGAGCAATTGCAGGGTCAGCAGCCGCGCCATGCGGCCGTTGCCATCCGGGAAGGGGTGGATGCAAAGAAAATCGAGGATGACCAGCGGTACCAGCACCAGCGGGTCGGCCAAATGTTGATCCAGTGCCGTGCGGTAGCGCGCAATCAGGTCGGTCATCGCCATGGGCGTAAGGTGCGCCGCCACGGGCCGGAAGCGAATGCGCGCACTGCCATCGGGATGGCGCTCGACGATGTCGTTGTTGGTGGCTTTCCAATGCCCGCCCGGCTGTGGCATGTAGCGATACAGAATGCCGTGAAGCTGCAGGACAGTACCCTCCGAGAATGGCATCTGCTGGCCGCTTTCGTGGATCATGCCCAGCGTGTCACGGTAGCCTGCCACATCTTGCTCGGAGCGGCTTTGCGGCGTGGCGTTTTTGAGCACCAGTGACTTCAGGCGGTGCGCCGCGACCACCACGCCCTCCAGTCGGTTGGATGACTCGGTGGACTCCACCATGGCCACCTGCCGTAAGTCGCTCAACACCTCGGGCGACTGCGCTACGTAGAGCTGCTGCTTGCCCCCGTACTCGCCCAGAGCGCGCAGCGTCGCCAGTTGCTGGGCATCAAAGCGCAGCTTGGCGAGGTAGTCGGGCAAGAGTGAGTGCATGAACGATCTCTTGGGCCGTAAATGGGGTAATCGTACTCTCAATTGGGGTAAAGTACCACTTCATTGCCCCTATAAATGAATGATTACCCTATTGGAAGCGCTTGGCTTCTTGATCGTTCAGCGCGTGAATGGTGGCGTGATCAATCAACCCGGAGCCCGCCATGACCACCCAGAGCATCGCCCTCGACACCTACCTTCAGCGCCTGCCAATGATCCTCGACAAGATCGAGGCCCTTCGCCAGTTGGCCGATGAACACTTCGTCCACGACCCGGACGCCATCCATTGGGGCCACGTGGGTGACCTCGGGCGGGTGGATCAGGCGCTGGATGATCTGCTGGCGATCTTCGACGGTCAGGCCAAGTGAGGGCGGGCGCGATGGACACCCTGCTCAAACTCTCCCCGGCCCAAAACCTGCTGCTGCGCACCGCCGCCCGGCGTGGCGATGGGCGCGTGATTCCGCCCGACACATTGCGCGGCGGCGCGCGGGTCAAGGTGCTGACCGCACTGCTGAAGCGCGGCTGGATTGAGCCTGCCGACCATGGTCACGTGCTGACTGACGCGGGCTATGCGACCATCGGCCAGCAAAGGCCCGTGCCACTGGATGACGTCCAGCCGATGGATGCCACCGACGACCTCCAACTTCTGGAGGGCATCCCGGTCCGCCCCGGCACCAAACTGGCCGCGCTGGTGATGGCGCTACGCCGCCCGCAAGTCGCGACCAGCCTGCAACTGATG
>JAKAFG010000009.1 GCA_021818125.1 Pseudomonadota bacterium
TATCGGACTTCTCGACGATACCCACCGCCCCGGCGTGCTCGGCGGTATTGGCGGTTTCGGCGGACTGTTCGCCCTACCCGGCGGTTATCGCGAGCCGGTACTGGTGTCAGGCACCGATGGGGTGGGCACCAAGCTGTTGCTCGCCCTGGAAGCCAATCGACATGACGGCATCGGCATTGATCTGGTCGCTATGTGTGTCAACGACATCCTCGTCCCCGGCGCTGAGCCCCTCTGGTTCCTCGACTACTATGCCTGCGGGCAGTTGGATAATGCCATAGCCGAAGCGGTTATCACCGGGGTAGCCGAGGGTTGCCGGCAGGCTGGCTGTGCTTTGCTGGGAGGGGAAACTGCAGAAATGCCCGGCATGTACGCGGCTGGGCATTATGATCTTGCGGGCTTTGCGGTGGGTATCGTCGAGAAGTCCGATATCCTGACGGGTGCGGCCTGCCGGGAGGGAGATGCGGTGATTGGCATTGCCTCGTCCGGGCCGCACAGTAACGGCTACTCTCTGATTCGGGAAATTCTCGTACGCAGCGGTGCCCACGCCCATGTCCAGATCAACGGTGAGCCGCTGGTGGATCTGCTGCTGCAACCGACCCGGATTTATGTGAATGCCATTCAGGCCCTGCGCAAGGCGGTTACGGTACACGCCCTCTCTCACATTACCGGCGGCGGATTGGTAGAAAACTTGCCCCGTTCACTGCCCGCAGCGCTTGCCGCTCGCATTGATCCCCAGACCTGGCAAATGCCGGCCATTTTCCAATGGTTACAGGAGCAGGGACAGGTCTCCGTGGAGGAAATGCGGCGGGTTTTCAACATGGGTATCGGCATGGTCGCAATGGTCCCCTGGGAATCCAGGCAGGCCGCCGTGCAATCTATAACAGAGAACGGTGAGCAGGCCTTCGTTGTCGGGCAGTTGGTGCCACGTCAGGACGGTGAGGGAGTACGTTTTCTTGACTAAGAGGCTGGTGATTCTGGTTTCCGGCCGGGGAAGCAACCTGCAAAGCATCCTTGCCGCTTGCCATAGCGGGCAGATACCGGACACGCAAGTCGTTGCCGTCATCAGTAACCGCCCAGCCGCCAACGCACTGGAACTGGCGATGACGGCAGGCGTTCCTGCCCTTACTGTCGATCATCGGGACTATGGGACCAGGGCAGACTTCGATGCCGCACTGCAAAAGCAGATTGACGACTACGCCCCGGATGTCGTGGTGCTGGCTGGGTTCATGCGTCAGCTCACTCCCGCTTTCGTTCAGCACTATGAGGGCAGAATGCTGAACGTCCACCCTTCCCTGCTTCCCGCCTTTCCCGGCTTGCATACCCATGCCCAGGCGCTGGCGCAGGGTGTGTGCTGGCATGGTGCCAGCGTCCATTTTGTTACGGCGGAGTTGGATGCCGGCCCTATTATCATCCAGGCAGCCGTGGCAGTCCTGCCAGCAGATGATGAACAGTCTCTTGCCGCGCGCGTGCTCGACGCAGAACATCGTATTTATCCGCAGGCGCTGGCGTGGCTGCTGGGTGGCCGGGTGGTTCTCGCCGCCGGGCGCGCCCAGTGGCGAGAGCCACCACAGATGGCCACGCGCGAGGCCATTGCCCCTTCTCTGGAGAGTTCCCCATGAGCAAAGATGTTGGCCTGGTGATCGTCGGCACCGAGATACTCTCCGGTAAACGGGAAGACCGCCATTTTCTCCGCAGCCGCCAGCAACTGGCGCGACGCGGTTATGGCGTCGCCTGGTGCCTGATCGTGCCCGATACCCGGGATATTCTGCTGACCCAGTTGCGCTGGGCCATGGTGCAATCCGTGCCGTTTTTCTCCTTTGGCGGTTTAGGCGCAACGCCCGACGACCTGACCCGCGATTGCGCCGCAGCGGCTGCCGGCGTTACCTTGTCCCGACACACTGAGGCGGAGGTGTTGATCCGCCAACAATTCGGCGACGAGGCGGAACCGGTGCGGGTACGGATGGCCGATCTGCCCGCCGGGGCAAGACTGATCCCTAACCCGGTCAATAATGTGCCGGGATTTTCCGTAGGTAATGGATACTTCTTCCCGGGATTTCCGCAAATGGCGGAGCCCATGAGTGACTGGGTGCTGAAGCAGTATTTTCCTCCCTTGGTGGCTGACATAGAGGCACGGGTTCTTTTGCCCAGTGCGCGGGAGGGCAACCTGGTCCCTCTCATGGAAAGCTTTTGTGCTGCCCATCCAGATATACGCTTCTCCAGCCTGCCCAGCTTCACTGCGACGGGTCCACAAATCGAGTTGGGTGTGGCGGGGCAAGAGGCGCACGTTCAGGTCGCCATTCGCGACCTGAAGGCGCGCCTGGACCTGATGGGACTCGAAGTTCAGGATCTGAGCCTCCTCGAATCGTAATCAGGCCAGCGACGGCCTTCAGGCAACTTTACCCGGCAAGTAACCGCAAGCCGGGAATATTTGCTGTCATAACGAACTAGACTTGCCTATACGGAGGTGTGCAGTGGCCATTCAACACGTTGACTTGTTGACCATCGGCGCTGGAGGGGGCGCTTATCCCGCCGCTTTTCGACTGGCTAAAGCGGGACGTTCTGTGGTCATGGTGGATTCCAAAGGGGTGATGAGCGGAAACTGTCTTTATGAGGGTTGCGTGCCCTCCAAAGCCGTTCGGGAAACCGCCGAAATCTACCAGTCCCAACAGCGCTTTGCCGAGCGTGGCCTGCCGGGCAGCGTTCGTGTCGATTTCGCGGAAGTCGTCATACATAAGGATGCCGTCCAGGCACGCCGCTATGAACAACACGCCGCCGAACTGGCCGCTACGCCGAATATTAAGCTCATTCAGGGAGATGCGCGACTTCTCAGCCCCCACGAAGTGGCTGTCAGCACGGCAGAGGGCGAACAACGATTCCATTGTGCGCAGATTATTATTGCCAGCGGCTCTGATGTATTCATTCCCCCGATCCCCGGGTCCGAACTCTGTCTCACCAGCCATGATCTGTATAAACCTGACTCTGCCCTCAAAACCCTCCCGGAGCGGATGATTGTCATCGGTGGCGGTTATATCGGTCTGGAAACCGCCACCTTCTTCGCTGCCTTTGGTACCAAGGTCACCCTACTCCAGAAAGGTGAGCAACTCCTCAACGGCATGGATCCGGGCATGGTGGCACTGCTAACGCCGTTGCTGGATCCGGCTATTCGCATCCTTACCGGTGTAGACGTGACGGCAGTGGAAGTGACCCCTGAGGGAGGACGGCGCGTACATTACATCCGCGCGGAAGACGCCGACATACTGGATGGCGACGTTGTTCTGATGGCCGTGGGCAGACGCCCCATTATTCCCGCAGGCACCACAGAGATTGGCATTGCAGTGACGAGAAAAGGCATAGACGTGGGGCCGAGTTTACAAACGGTCCATCCACATATTTATGCCTGTGGTGATGTGAATGGCCGTGTGCCTTTATTTCACGCCGCCGTGCGTCAGTCGATGGTGGCGGCACACAATATTCTCGGCGGTAATATTCCCCTGGATTATGCGGATTTCAGCCACGTCCCCACCACCATCTTTACCCTGCCCGCCGCCGCCTACGTAGGTGTTACCCCTGCCCTGGCAGAAGCACAGGGTATAAAGCTCCTGACCGGCCGCTACGACTTCGCAGAAGACTCCCGGGCGCAGATTCTGGAACGCATGGAAGGTGGCATTCAACTGTTCTTCGCCGCAGACAGTCTGCGTCTGCTGGGCGGTTGGGTGGTAGGGATTGACGCTGGCCATCTTATCGGACAGATCGGCATCGCTGCCACCCATGGCCTTACCGCCTACGATCTGGCCCGTTTTGCGGATCAGCACCCCATGAGCGCCGAGGGCATCGGTAAGGCTGCACGCAGCCTGTTTTAAGCGCCATGTTATCCGTCCTTAAAAAGGATACATCATGACCAAACACGAAGAAGATAAAACTCTGAAAAAACGGCATTATAAAGAAGAGTTACATCAGCTCCAAATTGAGCTAGTCAAACTGCAACGCCACATTATCCGCAAGAATGACAAAATCCTGGTCATTCTGGAAGGACGTGATGCCGCCGGTAAGGACGGCAGCATCAAACGTATCATCCAGCACCTCAGCCCCCGCGAAACGCGGGTCGTGGCTTTAGGTAAGCCCTCGGATCGCGAAGAAAGTCAGTGGTATTTCCAGCGCTATACTCCTTATTTGCCCGCCGCCGCAGAAATCGTCTTTTTT
Source organism: Pseudomonadota bacterium (assembly GCA_021818125.1). Taxonomy (GTDB): domain Bacteria; phylum Pseudomonadota; class Gammaproteobacteria; order Acidithiobacillales; family Acidithiobacillaceae; genus Acidithiobacillus. The sequence continues at coordinate 4,201 of JAKAFG010000009.1, forward strand.
AACCGGAGCTGGTATAACCGCGCCGGCGTGGAAAAAGTCATGGGTTTTTGCACTGATGCGCAATACGAAGAATTCTTTGCCGAGGTCACGGATTTTGAGGGCATGCTGGTCCGCTCGGGTATCCATTTCATTAAGGTGTATCTGGATATTTCCAAAAGTGAGCAAAAAAAACGGCTGGAAGCGCGCAAAGATGACCCACTCAAACAATGGAAAACCAGCCCCATTGATGAGCAGGCAGTGAAACATTGGAAGGACTACAGTAGCGCGCGCAACACCATGTTTGCGCGTACCCACACCAGCTTTACGCCTTGGACCATTGTCGACGCAGACGATAAAAAAGTGGCGCGCGTTCAATTGATAAAAGGACTATTGAGTCGTTTGGATTATGCCAACAAAGATACCAGCCTGATATTATCCGATCAGACCATTATCTTCGACTATGATCCGCTTTATCTGGAAAATGGTATGATTAAGGTATGAGTATAGAACCCTGGCGGCGCCCCTCCGCGGAGCGGCGCCGGTGGCACTTCTCTAGTCTTTCCTGCTCCGCCGACTCCTGCGACTTTTCGCGGCGCCACCACTCTGGCCCTCTGGCATGACCCGCTCGAAATCAATCTTACGATCATCTAAATTAACATTCATGACCTTAATCTCGATTGCATCCCCTAGTTGGAAGGTTTCTTTGCTGCGATCACCGATGATGCGGTAGTGTTGTGCGTCAAAGTGGAAGTAGTCTTCACCGAGGGTGCTGATATGGATAAGACCCTCCACATAAATTTCCCGCAACGCCACAAAGAGACCAAAGCCGGTGACGCCGGTAATAATGCCGGTATAGGTCTCTCCTATTTTATCCATCATAAATTCGCACTTGAGCCAATTCACCGCCTCGCGACTGGCTTCGTCGGCCCGCCGCTCAGTCATGGAACAATGCTGACCGAGTTCTTGCAGTTCCTTCTTCGGAAACCACTTCGGTTCAGCACCCGCAGCATCCAGTAAGGCCTGAATACCACGATGCACCACGAGATCCGGATAACGGCGGATGGGCGAGGTAAAGTGCGTATAAGCCGGGAAGGCCAGACCGAAATGCATACCCGTATCCACGGTATAATAGGCTTGCGCCAGGCTGCGCAGAATGACTGTCTGAATCAGGCTGGAATCACTGCGCTCATGGGTATCCTCAATGATTTTGGCCAGATCAGCACTGCGCGGGTGGGTAGGCAGACGCACAGGCACACCGAGCTCCCCGAGAAAGCGACGCAAATCTTCCAGCTTGTCGCTGGACGGCTCCGGATGCACCCGGTACAGCATGGGCAGCTCGTGGATGCGGAAATATTGCGCCGCACACACATTCGCCGCGAGCATACATTCTTCAATAACCCTGTGCGCCACATTGCGGGTAACGGCCACAATTTTTTCAATACGCAACTGATCATTGTAGATAATGCGACTTTCCTGGGAGTCAAACTCGATAGTGCCACGCCGCTCACGGGCCTTGGCAAGGCTTTCATAGAGGCAGTGCAGGGCCTCCAGGTGCGGGACCATGGCCGCGTCCTGCGCTCTTAACTCCTCGTCACCCGCCAATATGGCCGCCACTTCATCGTAGGTAAAACGGCGCTGAGAGCGCATGACGCCACGGTCAAAGCGGAAACGCTGCACCTCGCCCGTCGCATCCATCTCCATCTCACAGAGCATGCAGAGGCGATCCACATGGGGGTTGAGGGAGCAGAGTCCGTTGGACAGTATCTCAGGCAGCATGGGAATCACCCGCCGCGGGAAATAGACTGAATTGCCGCGAGTCACCGCCTCTTTGTCCAGCGCCGAGTCCGGGCGCACATAAGTGGCGACATCAGCGATCGCGACAATCAGCCGGAAGCCATTTTCGATTTGTTCTGCATAGACGGCGTCGTCAAAGTCCTTGGCATCGGCGCCGTCTATGGTGACCAGCGGCAGGTCTCTCAGATCGCGGCGGCCTTCCTTCATCGCCTCCGGTACCGTCTCCGAGAAGTGCGTGATTTCGGCAAGCACTTCTCCTGACCACTGATGGGGCAGACCATAGTTACGGACGGCAATTTCGACTTCCATACCTGGGGCCATGTGCTCACCGAGAATCTCGACGATGCTCCCTTGTGGCATATTGCGCCCATCGGGGTACTGAGTAATTCGGAGCGTGACAATCTGTCCGTGTACGGGCGCCAATTCACCACCCTCTACCACCGCGAACTCCTGGGGAATACGGCGGTCTTCGGGAACCACGTAGTGCACACCACCATCCGCGTAGTAACGGCCCACAATCTCTTTGAGCGCGCGCTCCACAATGCGCACAACCGCGTCTTCAATACGTCCGCGCCGATCCTCCCCTACCGCCCGTCCCAGAATCGTATCGCCATGGAACACCTTGCGCATTTCCCGCGGAGAAAGGAAGAGATCTTTCCCACCCCCCTCGGGGATCAGGAAACCAAAGCCGTCGGGGTGGGCGCTGACCGTACCGCGCACCAATTCCATCGCCTCAACGATTCCGTAAGCGCCGCGGCGGTTGCGAACCAGTTGACCATCCCGTTCCATGGCCCGTAGACGACGCCGCAAGGCTTCCTGATCATCTTCGGCCACCTCGAGTTCAGCGATAATGTCTTCCAGAGTCAGTGGCTGGCCAGCACCCTCCAGATAGCTGAGAATGTATTCCCGGCTGACGATAGGTCGTTCATATTTTTCTTTTTCCCGCTCGAACATGGGATCGCGCTCGCTCAGCGATGCAGGCTCTTGTGTTTCCGGCATTGACAAATGCTCCTTAATAAATGATTATTCCGCTCACGCCGAGGTGGCGGAATTGGTAGACGCGCTAGGTTCAGGTCCTAGTGAGCGAAAGCTTGTGCTGGTTCGAATCCAGTCCCCGGTACCACAAACAGAGCAGGCAGGGAATCTACGGGTTTCCTGTCTGCTTTTTTTATACTGACGCGGGAAAGCAGTCTCTGCCACACTCTGTTGCCACATTGTTTATTCATGCTCTGCAATCCGAAGCACCCTCCAAAAAAAGCGAACGGGCGTGAACCCGCGTATTGGGCGTATCTTGCGGGATGATCCTCTACTTGTCCAACGGACACAGCCCCTATTTCAGATGATCTTGGGAACTCTTGGCCCCGTTCTGTTCTATGCGATAAACCCATGCCAGAACTTCTGCGACGGCCTGATAGAGTTGTGGCGGAATCTGCTGGTCGAGATCAACCTGCATCAGCAAGCTCACCAGTTCCTTGGATTCATGCACGAAAACCCCTGCCTCATGGGCTTTCGCGATAATTTGTTCAGCAACCAATCCCCGCCCCTTCGCCACGACAATGGGCGCCGAATCCTTGCCACTATAGCGCAAGGCCACGGCGTTGGGCGGGTTTTCTGGCTGGTTATCCATCAAATGCGCGGATCTCATGCTGCGTTACACGCAGGCCCAGCGCCCGCAAAGCCGCCTTCAAATCCCCCCAATGATTTCTTAAAGCTGCCGCCTGATCCGCAGTGATGGCCAGGCTCAGCGTGTCGCGATGCAAATGCAGCTTCGCCTGAATATTCCCCAAATGGGGCATTTGCAGCGTCAATGTGCTATCCCAATGCGGCGCTGTCTCCGACGTCGTCACCGGGGAGCGTGCATTCTCTCCCACACGCTCCTCGCGTCGGCTGACCATCCATTGCACAAACTGCCCCGGCCAAACCGGGCCGTTCCAGGTGATCTGCTGCTGGTTCAGCACCTGAATCTGGCGGCCCACAAGGCCGGCAATATCTCCGGTCATCGATGCAGACGCATAGCGGATAGCCGGCTTTCCCAAATCGGCAATCTGGGTGTACGTCATCGCCCCCGCGACACGATCGGGTAAGACACGTTCCGGGGTCTGGCTGGCCGCCAGTGTCGTCTGCGGTAAAGGGCCTTCTGGCACCGGCAATAAGGACGCATTCTGTGGCTCTGCGCGCAGGTTTTGCAGCGACAGCTGGCCCTGCACCCAAGCCGCCAGATGGCTTTCATAAAAGAGCCCACTCTGCGTTATGGACTGCTGCAGCAACTGCGCGAGCGGGGCACTTGCTGAGGGTGGCTGCGGCAGCAATGGCTGTAAGCTGCGGAGCCCGCTGCCACTCTCGGCTGGAGACAAACCCAGAAGAGACTGCGCCGTACTCGACAAGCCCACACGATCCGGCAACGACGCTGCTGCCGAGGTCGTGAGCAAAAAGGCGGGACGGGAACGGCCTCCCAAATAGAGCAACTGCAAGCGGTCTCCCGCTGCCCACTGGCCGGGCAACTGAAAGGCCAGCGTCTTCCCCGCTACCGCTATGAGCGTCTGCGCATTGGCGCTTTGTAACACCCGCCCCTCCAGGAGGGTGCCGGGTGTTATGGTTTTCGCAAGCGCTGTAGCCGCATTTGGAATAACTACCGCGCCAACAACGCGCATGGGCGTCAGGGCGCTGGCGGAAGGCGTCATTTTTGCGGCGGCCGATTGTTCAGGCGGATCAGGAGTTCCGCCTCTTCTTCACCGATCTGGCAGGCGCTCGCAATATAGCAGGCGTTACGCCCCGACTCGGCCAGCATGCGGGCGCGCCGATAACGGTTTCCTTTCTCCTCGCTCTCCTCCGTCGGCCGTGACTGGACCTTGAGGCCTCCGCCATGTGTGTCGCGCGCGGCGTGGGAAGCATTCGTTTCTTTTGTCGTGTGGCCGACGGTAAGGCGTCTCACAGTCTCCTCCAGCGCCTGCACACGCTCTTGAGAAATCTGCAGATTCGTCAGCAAGCGACGCTGCAAACGCCACAACATCGCTTGGGCAGCGATAATAATCAGCGCGAGAACCAGCAAAAGAAACCACATCAGCATTCATCCTTGGTGATCATGTTTTCCACCAGCGCTTGATCCGGCCTTTCCAGGACGTAGGCTCTGCCTTGGCAGAACTGCGTAAACCAATGCTCAACAAACGTAAGATTTCCCGGTCACGGGCCTGCACATATTGCGCGACTTTTTCCTGATCTGCGGCGGGCGGATCCAGAAACGCGAGCCCCAGAATAACACCGGAGACATCAGTCGCATAAGCATCCACAAAGCGTACGATAGCTGGCATACGCAGTGGCGCACTGTCACGAATACCGAAGATGAGTTGTGGTATTCGCTCTCCCGGCTGAAAGGGAAAATCTTTTGGACAACGGCTAAGCATGCGCAAGCCACCTGCACTGATATCCTGCATCCGTCCTGTAATCATCTGCGCGCCCTGCCGATATGCCTCTACCTGATCTGGATCCTGCACGGTCGGCGGGACCCGGTATAACTGACGACGCTGCAGTTGATAAAGGGCATCCGGGTAACGGACCACGACCGCCTCTTCTTCCATCCGAACTATGCTGCTGCGGAATCCGCTAACCAGGCCATCCATGCGGGTAATAATCGTAACGGGCCATTCCGGGCGCACGTTCTGCGGAAAATTGAGCGGAACATCCACCCAGAGAAGCTCCTCCTGCATATCGAGCAGTAGCGTATTGAAACTCTCGGGTTGACCGTCCAGCCACAAGGTACAAAAAATATGATCCCGAATGAGTCTCGCCAAGACGTTGGTCGCATGCAGCCAAGAACTGACCCGATAGCGGTCGGCAAAGAGGTGCTGGCGGGCCTCGTGAATCTGCTCCGTCATCGTTTCCCCTCTACCTCCCGGCCGGACTCTAACCGGTCCTGCGTGTCACGTCAGACCCTGTTTTGTGTCATCTTAGCAGTACTCGGTCGACCTGTCCCGTCAGGCATTCTCCTGTTGCAACTGCTGCCACAAGGCCGCCATATCCTGTAGGGCGATGGCACGGGTGGGCCGCAGAATCGCAGGCAGCAACCAGTTTTGCCAGGTGAAGAAAGCATTCTCAGGGAGCGGTGGAGCCAGCAGATACCCCTGTATGTAGCGTCCGCCGAGCAGTAGCCACAAATGCAGTTCATCGGGGGTGGCAACCCCTTCGGCTACCAGATCGCATTGCGCAATCTGGCTGAGCAACCGGCTGGCTCCGGCAACACCGAAACTGGCCAAGTCCTTGCGGAAGGCACGAATAAAGCCTTGGTCCAGCTTAAGTTCATTAAAGCGCAGGCGTGCCACCGACAGCAATGAAGAATATCCGGTACCAAAATCGTCCATAGACAGAGCGAAACCACGACTCTGGCACCATTCCATGATGGGTTGGGCAGATTTCCTGCCCGTAACCGAAGCGGTTTCCGTAATTTCGAGCGTAATCCCCCGACCGTCCGGGCAATGTGTCTCTAAATCACCAATAAAAGCGGGATTCAAAAAATGTTTGGCACCAATGTTGATGGAGATTTGCAGAGACAAATGCTCGTCGTGCATACGCTCACGCAGACGCACCGCCTCCTGCAAGGCCCGAATACCCAACAAACGAATTAAATGCGCGTTTTCTTCGACATACGGCATAAATTTACCCGGCCAAATCCAACGCCCTTCCACAGAGCGCCAACGGGCAAGCATTTCGACACCGGTAAGCCGGACGGCGAGCATGTCGGCTTTGGGCTGCAGAAAAAAATGGACATCTCCGCGCTCAATGGCCCCCGGAAAGGAACGATGCACCCAAAGCCGCTGTACAGCGCGCTGTGCCACGGCGCCACTATAAACCCGGTATTCGTTTCCGCCTGCCTTTTTCGCCTCGGCCATAGCCTCGTCGGCCTGGGCCATGAGGGTATGAACATTCTGCCCGTCCTGAGGAAAAAATGACCATCCGATAGAGGTGGACAGCGGCGCATCCAGTATGCGCCGCGCTGCCGCAGTTACCGCGAGCAAAAGCTGCGGACTGATATCAGCAACCTGCCCGGTCTCCGTGACCGGTATCATGATGCCGAATTCATCACCACCGATGCGCGCCAGGAGCGCGTCTTTTTCTGCCAGTGCCTCCCCGAGATTGTGGGCGATCATCCGCAAACACTTATCGGCCTGATGAGGGCCATAGGAGGTATTGATTTCATTAAAGAGATCCAGATCCAATACAGCGATACCCCAGGATATGGGCTCATGCTCCACTGCGCGCAACAACCATTCGGCCTGTTCGGAAAAACGGGTCCGATTAGGCAGACCGGTAAGCATATCCGTCTGTATCAGGCGTTCCTGCTCACTGTGTGCCTCTAATCGTTCGAGGTAACGTTCTACGTCGTGCAGCAGCGACTCCCAATGGGCGATCAGGCTTTTTCCAAAAAACCAACGGTTAATCCGGGTGATTTCCAGCACGAAAATTGCGCAAGGATTTTTTACGCCGGACAGCATGATCGGCCAGGCAATCACCTCACGATAATGACGCAATTCTGGATACTGCTGGATGACCCGCATCATCACTCCGGAAACATGGGGAGAACGTGGGTCCACGGCCTGTTTGCGATGATATGCCAGGCAGGGCGACATCTGGCCCCAGGGGAACACATCGGGGTCTAATGAGAGCGGCAGACTGCCCAGAATTTCCTGCAACCGGGGATCTTGAGCGTGGGCGGCGTGTACCGGCAGCTTTCCACTGGCATGATCCGGCACCGCCACATAGGCCGCCAGGGCGCCCGTCGCGAATACACTGATCTGTACCAGTTTCGCGTAGAAATCTTGCACACAGGTGCTCTCCACCATTAACTCTTGTAATGCCTGATGCACGCGCTGATAACGGACTTCCATAAAGCGTCGATACCTCCAGATCAGCGCGATCATGGCCAGAATCGCTTCAGCGGCCATCAACAGCACCGTCCACACGCCAATACGATCCAACTGGCGTTGTAAGCCGCTCGCCGGGGCGGGATTCCATCGAGCGCTGATCATCCAAGGGGTTCCGACAATTGGAACATCGATGTGCGCAGACAACCTTCCTGATAATGAACCGTCCGGTAATGACCAGTGCCCTTGGCGCCAGACGGCGAGTACCCGGTGGAGGTTATCCAGCAGTAGCACTATATGATCAGCCCTGGGGGAGTCCATGACATGCTGATTCCCAAACAATAAATCAGCGGAGCAAACGGGAACACCAGACCCATTTAAGGATTCTGGGTGATGCGCAGTCACGCTCATGGGTATGTGTAAAATTCCGTCTGCGGAAATGCCCGGTACACCGATGCTTCCGTGGAAGGCGCTTACCATCCCGGATGCCTCAGCCGCATCAGTGCTCAGCTTCAAGGAATAATCATCTGAAGGACTCTGTACTCTAGGCTTTTGCGCATTACACGATACTTTGGCAAGCCAGCTATGCACATTGTCAAAGTGCGTCACCATATCAGCGGTCAGCTCTTTTTCCGGAAGCCCCGCCAAAAACCTTAAGTCTCTGACGTGCATCTGCAACATCGTGGCCAAATTTATGGCAACGCTGTCAGCCAATTTCTGTCCGGCCTGTTGTTCACTGAACGCCGCCCGTTGCACAAGCCGACGCTGCCAGTCTTGACTGTTTGAGTAGGTAAGCCCCGCCACCATCATAAAGATCAAAGCAATCCCCAGCATAAAAAGGGGTTGGCGCCTTTTGGCCCGACGCCCCGCCGCAATCATTGCCGCCATCTTTTGCTGAGTGATATCCACCGGCCGAGTATCCGGAGTCGTCATCTTGCCGCGCACGCTTTGCCTCCGCCTGCCGGTATGGAACGCGGCAGACGCATCGCAATGCCCTGCAGCGGGAGAATCTCATCCACCCCGCCTAAGCGAATGGCTTCTTTAGGCATACCGAAAACCACGCAACTCGCCTCGTCCTGGGCAATGGTATGCGCGCCGGCGCAGTGCATCTCGGCGAGCCCCTGCGCGCCATCATCGCCCATGCCGGTCATGATGACACCCCAGGCATTCCGTCCCGCCACCTGCGCCACGGAGCGGAAGAGCACATCGACGGAGGGACGATGATGCTTCACCAAGGGGCCATCAAACACCTGCACCGCAAACTGGGCACCACTGCGCACCAAACGCATGTGCTTACCACCTGGCGCGATGAGGGCGAGGCCGGGCAAAACCCGGTCACCATCACACGCTTCACGCACTTCCAGGGCGCTGATCGTATTGAGGCGGGCCGCAAAGGCGGCGGTAAATTTTTCCGGCATGTGCTGGACCACCACCACCCCCGGAACCGTTACCGGGAGCGCACGGAGCAGCACTTCCAGTGCCTGTGTGCCGCCGGTACTGGTGCCGATGGCAATGACTTTTTCCGTGCTCTTCTGTAGCAACACATCGGGAGCAACGGCAGTAGTGGCGGCAAAACTGGCGGCAGGTGCAGGACGAACATTACGCAGGTTGGCACGCGCCGCAGCCTTGACCGCCTGAATGATCTCCGGTGCATCTTTTTGCAAAAAGTCGCGCAGACCGGAATGGGGTTTCTGGATGATTTGCACGGCGCCGGCAGACAAGGCATTCAAAGTAATCTGCGCCCCAGATTCCGCCAGAGTGGAACAGATGATTACTGGTAAGGGATGTTCCGCCATGATTTTGCGCAGGAAAGTCACGCCGTCCATACGCGGCATTTCGATATCGAGTATGACCACATCGGGCCATTGCCGCTGCATGCGATCCCAAGCAAAAATCGGGTCATGGGCGGTCGCCAGTACGGCGATATCCGGGTCTTGCGTCAGGGCCGCTTGCAGCACCTGCCGCACGACCGCAGAGTCGTCTACAATGAACACTTGTATTTTCTTCACAAGAAGCTTAGCTCAATAGTTATCTGTTTATTAACCCGCATGGATAGCGGCACCTCGCCCGCTGAATTTCAAATACACCGCACCCGACCATACTTCAAAATAAAGATTGCGGTGACCTTGCCCCCCAAGGTGCGAGGCAGCAATACCGAAACCAGCCTGCCCGATCAATTGCCTTGCTGCCCGCACATTTTTACAAGGGACATCAGCGCAGGCTTCCGGCGTATGGCGGTGGACGCGCTTGCCGTGCGCGGCGGTGCCTATCGCCTTGTCGTCGTCCATAATGGTTCTGCCAGGCTGCTGGCGAAACATATTACCGCCACCAAATAGCTTGCACACATAGTCACTGGGATGAGTGCGCTGCTGGCGCAGCTCCTGCATCAGCGCGGCCACCGCCTCATCGCCGTACCGACCGTCCAGAGACGCCGCTGCCGGGCGCGGACTGCCTCGACTAGGGAGCATGAAGTGACACATTCCGCCCACCTGCAGACGGGGATGCCAGAGGGTAATGGCGATACAGGAACCGAGCAGGGTGCGGATACGCGTATCCCGATCTCCGAAATACCACTCTCCCGGTTGCAGAAAAATCTCCATGATACCCATGCGTCAATCCCTCCGATAGACCGCCGGTTGAACAAGTCGCAGACCATCGACAACACCATTGAGACTTTCGGAGTGCCCCACCAAAAAATATCCGCCGGGACGCAGGTGCGCGAGCAGGCGCAAACAAATGGCCTCCTTAGCGGGCGGATCAAAGTAAATCAGCACATTGCGCAAAAAAATCACATCAAAATCCCCCACGGCAGGCAGTGGTTGATTCAGGTTGATTTGCGAAAATTTCACCGACTTGCGTAGCTCCGGCACGATACTGAATGATCCCTCTTGTCGGCCCACACCACGCAGACAATAGCGCTTCAAATAGGCTTTAGGGATTTTCTCGGCACGCTCCATGGGGTAAATACCCTGCGCCGCCGAGGCCAGCATACGGGTACTCAGATCAGAGGCCAGAATTTCCCAGCCGCGGCTGCGGCGTTCGGCCAGCACCATGGCGATACTGTAGGGCTCTTCACCGGAAGAACAGGCGGCGCTCCAGATACGAAGCTCCGACTGGTTAGCCCGCTGTGGGATAATCTGTTCACTCAAAAAGGCGAAGTGCTTGGTCTCACGAAAGAAGTAGGTCTCATTGGTCGTGAGTAGATCCACGGCCTGCTGCCGCTCAGTCGCCTCGCTGTCGAGCAGGCGCAAATAGGCATCATAACTACCGCAATCTCGTGCCCGCAGGCGTTTCCCCAACCGCCCCATCACCAGCGGCTTTTTGGCCGGGCCGAGGGTGATTCCAGCCTCTTTCCGCAAAAAAGCCTGGATACGTCGATAGTCGGCATCACTCAAGGTGGATACGGGAGCGGTCAGCGACATGGACTATGCACCGGCCGTCGCACCGGCCGCGATCGCGGCGAGTTCGGCCATTTCGTCCATGGAGAGCACCCGGGCCATTTCCAGCAGGACAATAAATTGATTAGCCACCTTGCCCATACCCCGGATGAACTCGGTGCGCAAACCGGCACCAAATTGCGGCGCCGGTTCTATCTGTTCCCCCGGGAACTCCAGCACCTCGTTGACGGCATCGACGATGACGCCGAGGCGTTGTCGCGACTCCCCTTCCTGCAGATCCACGATAATAATGCAGCTCCGTTTATGAATGGCAGTCGCCGGACGTCCGAAACGGAGCGCTATGTCGATCACGGGCACCACCTGACCACGCAGGTTGATCACCCCCACCACGAAATCCGGCATCATGGGAATCTGGGTAGGGACGACATAGGCGATGATCTCTCGCACCGCCGTAATATCCACACCAAAGGGTTCCGCCTGTAACTGGACAATCAGATATTGCCCTCCCCAACGTCCAACCTGGGCGGCACCATCTCCTGCTGGCAGCATATTCATGGACGCCTCCTCAGAAGCGTACGAAATCGTGGCTGTCAGCACTTACTGGCGCCGCGTCCTGTCCACGTCCCTGGAGGCGTGCTACTGCCGCAGAACCTTTATGCGCACTGGCTTTGGTAGAAGATCCGCCGCCCTGCGTGCGTAGCCGGAACGTCGCCATCAACTGCTGAAGTTGTTCGGCCTGTCCGCTCATCTCCTCTGCCGTCGCCGCCAGTTCTTCCGAGGCGGACGCATTTTGCTGGGTGACCTGATTGAGTTGCCCCACCGCCAAGTTGATCTGATCAATGCCGGCCGCCTGTTCATTGGAAGCGGCGTTGATTTCCTGCACCAGGTCAGAGGTTTTGCCGATCGCAGGGACCAGGGCGGTCAGAGCGCTTCCGGCCTGCTCCGCCACCTGCACACTGCTGCTGGCCAGTGCGCCAATTTCCTGTGCCGCCACCTGACTGCGCTCCGCCAGTTTACGGACCTCGGCGGCGACCACGGCGAAGCCCTTGCCATGTTCACCAGCACGGGCGGCCTCGATAGCGGCGTTGAGTGCCAGCATATTGGTCTGATAGGCGATATCGTCGATGATTCCAATCTTATCGGCAATATTCTTCATAGCCTGCACCGTCTGGGTAACTGCGTCGCCGCCCATACGCGCCTCTTTGGCGGCACCGATGGCGATGTCGTCGGTCACCCGCGCATTCTCCGCGTTTTGCTTGATGGAAGCCGCGGCCTCTTCCAGAGTGGCGGAAGTCTCCTCGACACTGGCGGCCTGCTCAGAGGCGGACTGAGAGAGGGACTGAGAAGTTGCGCTCACCTGCTCGGAGGCACTGGAGAGATTGTCTGCAGCACTACGCACCTCGCCAATGGTTTGGGTCAGGCGCTCCACCATAGTGGCCATCGCCGCCATCAAGCGGCCCGTTTCATCGTGGGTCCGAGATGCCACCTGCATGGAGAGATCACCATCGGCAACCAGTTCGGCCACGCCGACGGCCTCATTCAAGGGGCGGGTGATGGAGCGGGTCAGGAAAAACCCCATCAAAATCGCCATGAGAATAGCGGCAACGCCGATCCCGGCAGCCAGGTCACGGGCCCTGACATAATCGGCATTGCTTTGCTGCGTCGCCGTACCAAAACGGGCGACTATGTTTTTACTGAGTTGAGTGATTTCAGCGCGAAGCCGGTCTTCCTGGGGGACAGCCTGCTGCTGAAACTGCGTGATGGCGGCACTATTGGTCGCCGCACTGGCGGTTCCTGCGGTGACGGCATCCGCGTCTTGAAGACAGACCTTTAGCGCGGAATTGTAGTCTCCCATGTGGCCCTGGATTTTTTCCACCAGCAATTTGCCCTGCGGAGGCTGGACATCTTCATGAAGCGCCGTCAAAATATCCTGACTCCGCGATTGCAGATTCCGGATGTTCTTTTGACCTTGGGCACGTTGCCCGGGGGGCTGGTTTAACAACACATCGCGACAGTCACTGGCCATGGCCAGGACCGCGAGGTGGAGTTCATTGGCGCGATGGGCATTGGGCCACACCACGCCGGTAATGTTATCGGTATCGCCCTTGATTTTCTGCAGTTGCACCATCGCCGTTGCCGCCATAAGGATCAGCAGGATGATGATCACGCCATAACTGGCGCCCAAGCGCAGGCCAATACGCATATTCCCGAACATAATGAATTCCTCTTGGTGTAAATCAATGAATGTGTTTTGCGGAAGCGTGATGATGAATCAGCGCCGGAATATCCAGAATGGGGGCGACGTCGCCATTGCCGAGAATGGTCGCTGCCGATATCCCCGGTACCTGATCGAACAACTTGCCGAGCGGCTTGATGACCGTCTGCTGATTGCCGAGGATAGCCCCGACTACCATGCCAACCCGGTCCTGACCATGACGCACGACAATGACATTGCGACGCTTTTCGGGTTGGGCATCAAACCGAAAAACTCCGGTCAAATGCAGTAGCGGCAGAGCCTGATCGCGTAATACCATATATCCGACGGTTCCTTGCTGTTCCGGATATTCCAGGCATTCCTCAACGGATTCAGCGGGGATGACAAAGGTATCCGTCGCCAGCTTGACGAGAAAGCCGTCGATAATAGACAAGGTGAGTGGCAGACGAATGCGCATGGTGCTGCCTGCACCGGGAGTGGAGTGGATTTCGATACTGCCACGGATAGCCTCGATATTTTGACGCACCACGTCCATCCCCACCCCGCGCCCGGAAATGTCGCTCACCTGATCGGCTGTGGAAAACCCAGGGGCGAATATCAGCGCGTAGATTTCCTGGTCACTGAGCTGTTGCTCTGGAGTGACCAGCCCCTTTTCTATGGCCTTGCCCAGAATTTTCTCGCGATTGAGTCCGCCGCCATCGTCGCGCACTTCGATGATGATGCCGCCGGCATCGTGACAGGCATGCAGGCTGATACAACCCTGAGCCGGTTTGCCGAGCGCGTGACGGCGCTCCGCGCTCTCAATGCCGTGATCCATGGCATTACGCACCAAGTGCATGAGCGGATCGGTGATTTTTTCCGCCATGCTCTTGTCGAGTTCCGTCCCTTCGCCGCTGATCTCCAGACGAATATCCTTGCCCAGAGTACGTGCAGTATCCCGCACCACACGGGGAAAACGCTGAAAGACCTCGGCTACATCAATCATTCGCAGGTGGAGAGCACCATCGCGGATATCTTCCACTAGGCGCGCCACCTGAGCGGCGGATTCGACGCGTTCCTCGGCATTGCTCTGCGCTGCATAAAGACTGTTGGCGGCACTGGCGATGACCAGCTCCCCGACCAGGTTCACCAGTTGATCCAGATCGGCAGCGCGTACACGCAGCATCTGGCGCTCGACCACCTGATGTTCGCGCTGTTGCTGCTGTTTCTCCAGAGCGCCCTGCACCACCGGCTCCTGCACCATTTTTTGAGCCACCAGAATCTCGCCGAGTGGTTGATGCTGCCCCCCCTGATTTCCCGCGTCCTGCAAAGTGAGGGCCTTTTGCAGTTCCTCTTCGGTCAGCGATCCGACGGAGACGAGTATTTCCCCGAGATGCTGATCGGCTTCCGGGAGCTGCTGAATAAGCTGCAGATAGGCAGTGATCTGGCTATGTGCAGGGAGGATGTGAATCGTGCTGGATTCTTGGACGAAATCAAAAACATCGGCAATTTTCGCCTTGTCGGCGGAACTCCTGAAGCTGATTTCAAAACCCAGATAGCAGCTTTCTGCGTCCATCTGGGACAGTGCTGGCAGGCTGTCGGTCAAGGTGACGATCCCTATGATTTCGCCGATCTGCTCCAGATAGCGCAGAAAAGAAAGGGGGTCCATGCCATCGCGAAACGTGTCGAGCCCGAAACGCAGGGAAATATGCCAGTTGCCCGTTTGCACCGAACCGGGCGAGTTGCTGAACTCTGGTTCCGGTGAAGGGGGTACGGTTAGTGCCAACGTTGTCGGGGCGAGAGCAGGTGCTATGGCAGGTGCGATGCTGGCTACCGGGCTAGAACCCAATTGGGCCGCAAGATCTCCGAGCAGCCGCAAATCCTCCGCAAGAAAAACCTGATCCAATGACGAGTCAGTGGCAATTCGGTCCAAATAGCCCGCGATATGATCGCCACAAGAAAGTAGCAAAGTGATGCGCACCGGCGTGAGATCCGTCACTCCCGACCGGATTTGATCCAGCAGATTCTCCAGACGATGGGTAAAACGCACCACTTCTTCCAGCCCGAACAGGCCAGCAGACCCCTTGATGGTATGCGCCGCCCGAAAAACTGCGTTTATACGTTCCGAATCAGCGCCCGCATTCTCCATGAACAACAGCGCATTTTCCATGTCCTGCAGCAATTCACGACTTTCTTCAAAAAAAGTCTGTAGTGCCGCTGCCATTTGCGGATCAAGGTCAATCATCCGGCCATCTCCCGCGTCAGAATAACGGGATCACCAAAATAGGCCGTCAGACGGCACAACTGTAGTGCCCGAACCATAGCGGCTGAATGTCCGGTGAGTCGCAGAATCACACCAAGGCGCATGGCTTCGGCTTTAGTCGCCAATAATATTTGCAAACCGGCCCCGTCCACTTCAGCCACTTCGTCTAAAACCAGTTCAATTTCATGATGCTGCTGGAGCACGGTCAACAAATGCGTACGCAAGGGCGCCGCCGCGTAAATATCCAGATCGCCGGATAACCGGATTTGCAGATTGGCACCCTGCCGCTCCTGCTGAATTTCCATAGCCATCAGGGCAAAATCAGCTTGCCTACCGCGGCCAGCATCTGCTGAGGCTGGAACGGCTTGATCACCCAAGCTTTAGCGCCAGCCGCCTGTCCCTGGAGTTTTTTCTCTTCTTCCGCCTCAGTGGTGAGCATGATCACCGGCGTGAATTTGTATTCCGGCTTCTGCTTGACCTCCTTGACGAAGGTAATGCCATCCATGTTGGGCATATTCACATCACTGATGATGAGATGGACTTTGGCTGCTGCGCCCAGTTTTGCCAGACCATCGACACCGTCACAGGCCTCGATGACTTCATAACCTGCCCCTTTCAGCGCAATGCTGACCACTTGCCGCAAGGATGCAGAATCATCAACTACAAGAACTGTTTTTGCCATTTCGCGAACTCCTTGCCTGTTATTTTAGAAAAAGGTGATATCTTGACCGGCGTCCGGGGCCGCAGTGCCTTCACCATGATGAATGGCGCGTTCTTCGTGGGTGGTATATTTTCTGGTCAACGCCTGCAGCCATTCTTCTATCCCACTCCCGGGATTTCCCTGTGCGAGGTGCGGGGGCAGATCACTCATTCCCTCTTCCACATGCATCAGCACCTGACTGACCCGATCCTGAAATTGCAGGGCAACCAGTAACTGATCCATTTCTTCACCGATCCTTTGTGCCTCGTTTTGCAGGATATCTGCGGAGCCGGAAAGGCGGGTTGTCATGTCTTGCAGGCGATGCAATACGCTGCGGATCGACAGCTCTGCATTGGTCAGGAACTGCCTTTCTTGCTGAATAGCCGTTGCCGTTTGTGCGACCACACCACGAATGGCCGTGCTGATGGCTTTAACGCTCTCACTCATTTGCTGGCTGGTTTCCTTGGAGCGCGTGGATAGCTTGCGCACCGCATCGGCCACCACGGCAAAACCGCGGCCATGCTCGCCAGCGCGGGCCGCTTCTATGGCCGCGTTGAGCGCGAGCAAAGTTGTCTGGGAGGCGATTTCCCCCACATCCTGCGCCATACGCTCCAGCGTATTGATCTGCGACAAGAGCGCCGATATTACCTGCTGCTGCGCTTCATGCTGCTGGGTAGCCGTGCCGATATGTTGGAGTACGCCCAGGAGTTCCGCCTCACTCGTGCTGAACAAACTGCCCATATCCGGATTCCCCTCTTCGGCCCGCGCCGCGCCCCGCGAGGCTTGCACGGCATTACCCAGACGCTCATGGAGGCTGACGAAGCGGCTCAT
>JAKAFG010000185.1 GCA_021818125.1 Pseudomonadota bacterium
ATAGCAGACTCATCCCGGCGAAATAACAGAACTCGAAAATGGTCATGATACAATAACCCCATGATGACAACCAAGGAGAACTCCATCATGAACCGCAATTTGAAAACCGCCGCCACCATCGCCGCTCTGGGGGCTGCGGCACTGCTGAGTGGGTGTGCTTTTGTGCCGATGACCGTCCACTCTCACTACACGCCGCCGGCTAATGTTGCCAAAGTACCGGGGGCCGACAAAGTGGTTGTCGATGTGGTCGTGAAGAATGAGAAGAAGCATAAGAATGAAGTGAGCGTGACCAAGGATGGGTATGGGTTTAAGATGGCCGGTGTTTATATGAATATTTCCAAGGATTTTAAGACGGCTATGGATAAGGCTTTGGTGGCCCGGGGATTCCATATTGGTAAAAATGGCTCAGATGCTGTTGATGTTACAGTTAAAAAGTTCTTCTTAACTGAGCAGATGCATTTCGCATCAGAAGGTCACACGGGGAGCCTGCTGTGGTTGGTGACTGTTCGCAACAAACTTGGTAAAGCCATTTACGCTACCAAGATTTCTATTGCTGGTCTACATCACCACGAAGGGTTTAGCTTTACCTCTGTTGGACGCTCCGCATCAGCTAATGCGCTTCTGGATTCAGGGGTAACAAAGCTAATGGATGACCAGCTATTTATAAAGGCATTATTAAAAAATGGCATGTAGATTATATCTAAGGTAAATATAGTCACGTAAGGCGACGATAAATATCGTCGCCTTATTGTTATGGGATACCAGCCCCCGTTATACCACCTGTATTACTTCCGAAGTTGATATACCCGCTTCCGGTTTTTTGTGTCTGGTTAGCGAGATCGGAGAGTGTCTCTCCCTTTTGCGCCTGGGCCGGAGTGATGGTGGTCTGCTGATATCCCTGTCCAAATCCACCTTGAACGTTGCTGGGTTGCTGTTCGATAGCGCTTGCCGCAGACGGGCGGTAATCCCACGGGCTAGACTGTGCCGTAGGATTCGTGTCGGAGTTTGCGTAGCCCTCCTGGTAGCCGTCGAACTCCTGTGCTGATGTGTACGCTGCATTCATGGCCACCGGAGGTCCAGTCAAACATTTTTGGTTGTTTCCGGCGCAGTTGCCGCCCACTAAATGTTCCTGGATGCTGGTGAATCCAAGGCCGCCATTAGCCACGACATCATAGAGCATTCCGGTGACAAAGCCTGCTGCGGCGCCCATGGCAGCCGAAGCGGCGATTGTCGCTCCCGCCAACGGCGCAGCCAACCCCGCCGTAACCGCCGAAACCACCGCCAGGATAATATCGAAGAACAGCCCCGTGAACCCGCTCTTGGTTGTGGAATGAAAAAAGCTCTGGAACGCGGCCGTAGGCAACGATGCCCCGGCCCCAGCAGGGACATAGACATACCCGCCATTTACCTCAAGTTGACCCAGGTAATTGGACGGTCCGAACTGCGCCGTGGCGTTGGTGAGCCCGCCGATGGTCTGGGCGTCCTGGCTGACGTTGAGCGAGGCGACGGCGGCCTGCGGGGTGGAAGCGGAAGAGCCTGGGACGGGTAACAGGTAGCCTTCCTGCTGACCGGGTGCCGCGCCTTCAGGGAGCACGGCGGTCCAGACGGGGGCGGTATTGGCCGTTTCCTTGTGGGTCACACTGGCGGTGAACAGAGAACTGCTGGAACTCGTGCTCATGTGGCTGGTGGTATTGGCCGCCGCGATCCAGCCGATGCCGGACTGGACGTGCTGCATGACGAGACCTACCGCTGTGTTGAAGGCGGCGGGCGTGATGGACACGAAAGATCCCGCGTTGGGGCCGGCGCCATTTCCGTTCTGGCCGGGGATAAACTGCCAGAAAGGGTTGGTGTTCTCGAAGTCCTGGGTGAACACGTTGCCCATCGTCGGCGTGAACTGCGCCATTTCGATGATGCCCTGGCCATTGGGCTGCTTGATGGGCAGTTCCAAAGCCTCGCTAAGGAAGACGATGTGTTCGAGGAAGTCGCGTTCCGGTGCGTGCCCGCTTTGGCGATGATGATGTCGGGGTGCAGTTTGCCGAGGCGGTGGCCTTTCTCGGCGGCCGCTATCCGGTGACGGCGCAGGCCGATGCTGCGACCACGGTGCTGGAGATCCCACGTCCCGGGTGGTGCTGACCCGCATACGCAAGGCCGGACTCATAGAAGTGGAGCGCCGGATCATTACCATCCCTGACCCGCTCGCTCTGCAGCGCTGGGCCGAAGGGCATTGAGGCGATGTGCCTTGATGCCCTGCCACCATTCAGGGCGCGTCGGGGGTTGGTGCCGTCAGTGTCTGCAGAAAATCGCGGAGCACCAACGCACCGTTGTGCTCTTGGTCGTGGGCAGCATAAAGCAGGATAATAGGTGCCCCGGCGGCTTCGGCCAGCAGCGTCAGAGCGGCTTCTTTTTGCGTGGCCAGTTCCGCCAGGTAGCGGCTGTGGAATTCGTCCCAGCGCTCAGGATCGTGGGCGAACCACTGGCGCAGGGCGGTGCTGGGGGTGAGGTCTTTGGGCCAGGCGTCCAGCGAGAGGTCGGCCTTGCGCACGCCACGAGGCCAGAGGCGCTCAGCCAGTACGTGGTAGCCTATGGGCAGGGGGCGCGCATATACGCGCCAAGTCGTGATTTCAATGTGTTGAGAGCGGTCTGAAGTCATTTTAGTCATTACTCATCAGGCTGCCTTCTTTTTGCAGGCGGAGCAGCAATAGGGAAAATAAATTAACCCAGTATAGTGGTTGGGATTTCTTGACCTGGGTTAAGGAATTATTGAGTATAGCAGTCAAAATTACTATGACTCTGCAGCCGTTGAAGAGGATGGTAAAGTCGTGATGCTATCTCTGGAACCCTTTGTGGGTATGAATCGAGCCCATGTGGCATTAGAAAATGGAGAGATATTCCCCCGCCGCCGAGGGATTGCTGGACAATGGCAAACGCGCGCAGATGGGTGCGGCGATGGCGCGACGGGGGACAAAATAATCGTATGACCACGATTCGCCGCCCTCGCTGGGCATTATTCATCCTCCTGGGTGTCGTGCTGACGGTAACCATGCAGATACTATCGGGCTTTTTGCTGAGTGCGGGGATGCACTGGATATTTTCTTTTCATGTGGCGGATGGTTTGGCGGCTG
This sequence comes from Pseudomonadota bacterium, assembly GCA_021818125.1. Lineage (GTDB taxonomy): Bacteria > Pseudomonadota > Gammaproteobacteria > Acidithiobacillales > Acidithiobacillaceae > Acidithiobacillus. The sequence goes on from JAKAFG010000185.1 coordinate 3,123, forward strand.
GCGTCCTCATCATGGGGGAGTGGGGTTGGTTGCTTGCGACTCCGCAGGGACACAAGGTCATGGCGCGCATGTTTTTATTCTCGACAGAAACTCGGCATCAATTGGGACGACAGATCCGTGGAGAGATAGGCTTTTCGGCCTCATTTCGGGAGGGGCTCGACGCTCCAGTGCAAGGCCTTTTCCTGATTTTCGCCAGCATCACGGTGGTTATCGGTATTCTGCTGTGGCAGAGACATGGTGGGTGCCTTCCATGGCACCGCGTGTTAGCCGTTATCTTGCTGGTTTTGTGGTTGCTGCACCTGACCTTCAGCGTCCATGACCATTGGCGGCGTCGCGGGCCTGACAAAGGAGTGCCGTCATGACGCATGTATTATGGCCATTCCCACAGAGATCAGTCAGAGCAGCGCATACACTGCACACCGTAACGCTTGATCCAGGCTTCCAGCGCTTCAATAGCGTCGGGTCCAGTTTTGACGTTGTCCAGCGCGTGTTGTGGATCATCGGGCTTCACTCGGGCGATCCAGGCGTCTTTATAGGGATCGACGTTAATCAGGTGTGGGTCCTCCAGCAGCGCTTCATTCCGTGCTATGACCTCACCGGCAAATGGCACTGGTACGCCGCCCGCCCATTTACCACTTTCCAGTGTGGCCACATGCCGTCCGGCATCCAGATGGGTGCCGGTTTTTTTAATTCTGGCCTTTTGTAAACGCCCCGACATGGTTTGGGCGGGATCCGTGACCCCAATAGTCAGTGTGCCGTCATCTTCTGGGCGTAACCATACATAGTCGAGATCGTAAAACAGATCCTCAGGCAATTCACAGCCGTGATATTCACTCATGATGGCGTCTCCGCTTCACAGGCCAGAATGCGTTTGCCCGCCGCTTCACCACGATCCGGTAAGGCGGCGGCGAGATAGGGATAGAGTTCCGCCTCTTCCTTGACGTCATGTTGTTTGAGAATGGTTTGCACGGTGCTCAGCAGATCGTCGAAGGTTTCCGCGTCCTGATCCTGGATGGCTTCAGCCATCTCCTCAAAAAATATCCGCAAATCCTGATGGCCCTTACGTAGCAACGCTGTCAGTGGATGATCGTCACCACCCTCTTTATGCTCGAAGGCTGGGAAAAGCGTACTTTCCTCCACCATCATATGGCCATCGACAATCCCGTGGCGGAATACCTCCAACAAATGGGCAGCCTCCTGCCATGCCCCAGTCGAA
>JAKAFG010000186.1 GCA_021818125.1 Pseudomonadota bacterium
CATACGGCGTTCTGCGCCTGGTCGGAGGCGGCTTTCCGGGGACCGCGCCATGGCGTCCGAGCCGCAATGCCCACCCCGCAGTTTCATGGCGGACAGAAACGCCTGCGCCGCGCCCAGGCGCAACAGGCGCATCTGATTTGGATGGCGCCGGCTTGCAGCGTTGCTGCGGAGGATTATCTGGCTTATGTGGTGGCCAATGCCATACTGGGCGGTGGCACGGCGTCCTATCTGTTCCGCGAACTGCGTGAAAAACGGGGACTGGCCTATCAGGTATTTTCCCATCTCGACCCTCTCCGTGATTGCGGGGAGTGGACGATCTATGCCGCCACACCGGGGGCACAGCAAGCGCAAGCGGCAGAGGCCATGGCGGAGGTTCTGGCGACATTACTGGAGCATGGACCGACGGTGGAGGATATGGCCTGGGCGAAGCGCAGTCTGCGGATTCAGCTCCTGCTCGGGCAGGAGGATGCGGAAATTCGCATGAGCCGCCTGACGCGACAATGGCTGTATCTGGGGCGCCTGATGCCGGTGGAAGAGTCCCTCCAGACCCTTGCCGCGGTGGACGCTGAGGCCGTGCGACGGGTCTTGCGTAAAGCCTGGACCGAGCGTTTTGAACTGATGTGCCTGCCGACACGGCGCTGAACTCAGGGAAAGTGATCTTTCCAGCGGCGCAGCGTGCTGAAAACGCGGACAGGGTCGCTGCCGGTGTCGGGATCGAAGGTGTTGGCACTGTGGATCAAGGCGGGCTCATGGCAGCGCAAGAATGGGTTGCTGGCGCACTCCAGGGCCATGCCGGAGGGTAAGGTGGGTTCGTTGCGCGCGCGCTGTTCGGTGGCCTCTTTTTGGCGCTGCGCTATGACTGGATTCTCCGGATCGACCTGTGCTGCGAAGCGCAGATTGCTGAGGGTGTATTCGTGGGCGCAGTAGACGGCGGTATCCCCCGGCAATTTGGCGAACTGTTGCAGACTGTGAAACATCTGCGCTGCGGTGCCCTCAAAGAGGCGCCCGCAACCTGCGGCGAAGAGGGTGTCTCCGCAGAAAAGCGCGTCTTTCCAGACGTAGGCAAGATGATCGCGGGTATGGCCGGGCACTTCCAGCACGGTGAGCGACTCCGTGTCCAGCGCCAAGAGGCCCGCGCGGACAGCGTGGGTGAGTTGCGGGATGCGCTGGTTGGCGCCATAGACCGGTATGCGGAAATGTTGCGCCAATGCTTCCACGCCACCGGTGTGGTCCGCGTGATGGTGGGTGCAGAGAATGGCGCTGGGGCGGCGCTGATGTTCTGCGCACCAGGCGAAGACGGGCTCTGCGCAACCGGGGTCGATAATCCATGCGCCTTTGGGTGTTTCTGCGACGTAGATGTAGTTATCCGTGAAGGCGGGGATAAAATGAATGGGCATTTTTGCATCTCGCTACGGGCAAGGTACCATAGGCCCATTATGGCATTGAATTGGGGTACCCGACGCTAGTGTTTTCTTTTTTCGCCGCTGCAAGGCCATTGCGCTGATATGCAGAGTCTGGGACGTCGCAGTCGACCGCGGGAGCGTCGTGCCGCCGTCTGGTGGGATGGCAGCAGCGGCCGCCTCTTGCTGGACCGTGCCCGGGATATTCTGCCGCGCTGGGTAGAACGCCTGCAGCCGGAGACTATTCTGCAACTCGGGCAACCCGTTTTCTGGGGGCTGCCGCCCGGCCATGAGCACACTTGGGTGCTGCTCAATGATGGCTTTGTCTTGCCTTCCGACGAGTATCTGCAAGCCTATGGCGCCTGTGAGGCGATGCCCTTTGCGGCCATGCGTTTCGATCTGGTTATCGTCCCTTTCTGTCTTACCCGGATAGCCAATCCGCAGGCAGTGCTGGAGGAATGCTGGCGGGTGCTGCGCCCCGAGGGACATGTGCTGATTATGGATTTCAACCCAGGGGGCAGTCTGAGTGTAGTCCGCCGCTGGCACCTCTGGCGCCGGGATCGCGCTTGGCCGTGGCGGCGTCCCTTTCTGCCCCTGGGACGACTGCGTACCCTGCTGGAAGAGCAGGATTTCGTGCTGCGCGAGGGACGCTACTTTCAATATTCCGTGCCGGGCCTGAAGCGCAATGCGCAGTGGATGGAACTGATGGGCGACCGCTGGTGGCCGGCCGGGGCCAACGCCTATTTGTTGCTGGCGCAGCGGCGTGATCCCGAGCGCCCGCTGGTCGGCGCGCTGCGTCCGCTCAAGTTGCGTTCGGGGCGTCAAAAAGTCCGTTCCGAAGCGCCTGTTGCCTATGACGGCCCCGATCCTGCCGAGAATCCTGCGTCATGCCCCAAAAAATCATAGAGTTATTTACCGATGGTGCTTGTCGCGGTAATCCGGGTATGGGGGCTTGGGGTGCGTATCTGCGGCTGGCCGGGCAGGAGAAGGTCTTATGGGGCTTCGTCCCGGAAACGACGAACAACCGGATGGAGTTGACCGCGGCTTTGCGCGGCCTGGAGGCACTCAAGCGTCCCAGCGTCGTGCGGGTAATCAGTGATTCCCGTTATCTGCGCGATGGTATGACCCAATGGCTGGCTGGTTGGCAACGCCGGGGCTGGCGGACCGCGGGTGGGGATGCGGTCAAAAATCGGGATATCTGGGAGCCGTTGGCGGCTGTGGCGGCACGTCACGAGATCCAATGGGAGTGGGTGAGAGGGCACTCGGGGCATATCGAGAATGAACGGGTAGACGCGTTGCTGAATCTGGTCATGGATCAGTATGCAGCGGGCGGGCAGGTACAGGAGGGCGAAGGATGGCTGTGAGGCAGGTGGTGCTGGATACGGAAACCACGGGCATCGACTGGAAGCAAGGGCATCGGGTGATTGAAATTGGTGCCGTGGAGCTGGTCGACCGGCGGGTGACGGGGGTGCATTACCAGCAATATCTTAATCCGCAGCGTAGCAGTGATCCCGAGGCCTTGCGGGTGCATGGACTGACCGCCGAGTTTTTGCAGGATAAGCCGGGTTTCGCTGAGGTCGCGGACGCCTTTCTGGACTTCCTGGGTGACGCGGAACTCATTATTCACAATGCGCCTTTTGATCTGGGTTTTTTGAATCATGAGTTGCAGCAGGTGGAAAAAGCACCGTTACGGCAGGCGGTAATGGATACCCTGGTGGATGCGCGCCGCCGCCACCCCGGCCAGAAAAATGATCTGAACAGTTTGTGCCGACGCTATAGCGTGGACAACAGCCGTCGTGATCTGCACGGTGCCTTGCTGGACTGCGAGATACTCGCTGAGGTCTACCTGGCCATGACGGGTGGGCAGGTGGATATGATGGGGCTGTTGGGGGCTGCGGGTGGCTCCCATGCCGCAGCGGAAGCGCAACGCTCTGGGGATGGCCGGAGCGCGGTCATGCCGGCGGCATTAGCGCGGCCACGAGAGCCCTTGCGGGTGATTCGCGCCAGTCCCGAGGAGTGCGCGGTCCATCAGCAATATTTGCGCAATATGGGGGCCACGGCATTGTGGTCTGATGATGGATCGTAGCAATATAAGGTGCCGATAGTCGCGGGATCTAATAGGGGAATGGCAATAACCTGTTAGAGGATTGGTGACTTCATTTGAAGGCTACATCTTACATATAATTCCATATAGGGATCAAATGGTTATGGAAATGGCAATAAGTGTTCAGTGACAAAAAGTATCATCCTCGCATCTCGCAGATTCTCTGCCCCCCGGTATGCTCTTTATCTCCAGTATCAGGTATGCAGCGTTATGTATACCTCGCGATTATGTATGGCATCTACGTTGGTGTGGCTGAATACCCTGTAAATACAGGTCTTGCGATAGATGTAGCGTCCGGATGATATATATAATCTGAGCGATCCGTTGAAGTGATGATTCTTCTACCGGAGGTCATCATCATGAAACGTACCAATCCACTTTATTCCTCTCCTGATGCTGGCTGCTGTCGCCCTACCATGGCCGGGGAGTGTGCTATGAACGTCACCATAGATCTCCAGGCAAAGATTAATGATTATCTCGCTGAACGGCGCAGCATGGGCTTCAAATTGGACAATATGGGCGCGGCCTTGGCAAATTTTGCCAGATTTGCAGCCAACAGATCTCATCAGGGTCCGCTGACCACCACTCTCATGGCTGATACTACGGAAGCGATTTTTGGTCTGCCGCCGATGTCGCAATGGGACGAAAATGCCAGCGTATTCTCGGTATGTGGACGGATCACCCGGATTACGCTGCGCATTCCGGCGATCGTGGGCAGTGATTCCGCTGATCGTGGGCACCCCCGAAAAGCGTACATTCTGGTCACCGTCATTTTATGCTCAGGTGGTCACGATGGGTCAAGTTTTGGAGTTCCGTGAGT
>JAKAFG010000187.1 GCA_021818125.1 Pseudomonadota bacterium
TGGCGTCGACGCCTACCTCATGGGTGACTTTGCCATTTTTGATATCGAAAGAATAGCGCAAACCGCTCCCACCTTTCTCCTGCTCCAGTTCTTCGTCCGTGATTTTGCCGGGGTACGCCTTCAAGGCAATAGTCCTGGCCTGTTCGATAGTTACCTTGGCATGGCCCGCCAGATTCTGACCGGTGAAGGCGAAGGCACTAAGGGATGCTGCGGTCAAAATCACACCCAGCACGCCAATGACCACTTTATTTGATATTCCCATGATGTCGCTCCTTTCCAATAGATCGAGGTCTGGTGGATACTGGTGCTTCCACCATGTTGCGCACTCTACCACCTCGGAATTAGCGCAGGCTTAGCGACGGTCAAGCGGAGATTTCTGGATGCAGACTCGTCATCCTAAAAAAATATCGGCAGGAAAGCCCCAGACACAACGCGCTGGAACCTTTCTGCCGCAAATTACAAGTAACTGCAAATCTAGAAGTTTACCGCAATACTTCCATATACCGTCAACGGAGCGCCGGGCAATGCCAGCACCTGCCCAGCCGAGCTCCCACCCAGAAGCCCGCCGGCCGTAATATACTGAAACTCATTGTAACGATTATTCGCAAGATTGAGGATATCGACGCTCAGCTTGACATCTTTCAGCCCCGGAATACTCCCACGCGTGGGGATGGTGCTGTCAAAACCCAGATTCACCGTACCATAGCCCGGCATTTTCTGCAGGCTAGGCGCAGTCGTATTGTTATTAAACATGTTTTGCGCGCCCGTGTACTGATACCAGACTCGCGGCTCCAGCAAGACGCCCGAGAGATAGTAGCTGTACGCCGTGCCGATATTAAAGGTGCTGCTCGGCACGTTGGATACCGGCAGCCCGTCATAACTGACACCGCCGGTCACGTAATGGGCGAAGGTCGCCTTCTCGAAATTGAGATTGGCAAAGACATGCAGATTGTAAATCGGGTCATCTTCCAGCGCCATATTGACACCCTGATAGATGGAATCACCATTCGCGTCACCCAGATAATTGCCATTGGCATCGTAGAACGGAATATATTGGTTGGTATAGTGCAGATGGTAAAAACTCGCCAGCAGGAAAAAATTATGCAGGTAAGCGGCATCCCTGAAATGAATCTTTATGCCAGCATTGTAATCGGCGCTTTTTTCCAGACTATAAATCGGTGGTGTACTTTGATACAGACCACCGCCGCCGCCCACCTGCGGCTCCTTGTAAGCCTGCGCATAGCTGGCAAACACTGCCAGCCATTTCATCGGCTGCCAGTTGAAATCCACCGAGGGCTCCACCTTGGTGAAGCTGTTGCTGGCGGTCGGTAGCGTACCCTGATTATTCTGCGGATACAGGGCATAAGCCGCCGCAAAATCCGACTGCGCGGCAGGCGTGTAACGCGTCTGATAATTGATGAAACGTACGCCCGGTGTGATATGCAGGTTTTTCATCGGACTGATCCGGTCCTGGATGAACGCGGCAAGATCCGTCTGGTCAAAATAGTCGCTGCGGTAGTGCGCGTTAGGCACAGACGCCGAGCCGTAGTACGGCGGGTTGGTATTGTAAAAGGCGTTCCGCGAGTTGTACCGGCTGTTCAGGAAGAATCCACCCACGTTCACATCGTTATAGGGCAAGGCCACCGAAAACCAGAGTTTGTCGCCGTACACATCGGTATGGGGGTTATTGTATTCGTACAGATTACCCGGATTGGACAGTCCGTAGTTGTTATAGTGGAAATGCAGACGGTGGCCGTTGCGATACCAGAGCGTGTTATGCAGACCCACCATGCTATCCAGTGCAAGGTTCAATTTGCTATAGACCAGCCAGGTGGTATTGCCGTCCCGTTTGAACCAGACGTTTTCCGGCAGCGATGAATAATACCCGGAGGTCGCCTGACTATACAGCGGCGAGTTCGGCGTACCATCCATGGTCACACCGGCAATGGGGTTGAGGGGGATGGATACCGGCCGGTAACCGGAACCCTTCGCCAGGTAGGCACCCAGTGAAAAGTCGCCGTTGCTGAAGGTCTTGCGGGTTTTCAGGAACCAAGCGTAGTTATAACTGGGGTTGGCAAAACCATCCGGGGTTTGCCGGTAGCTGTTGCCGGAACCAGAGCCACCCGCCAGGATCGTGGACCAGCCGTCTATGCTCCCGGTGCGCACGTTGAAGACAATATTTTTGGTATTGTAGCTGCCGTAACTCATTTTGATCGAGGCGCCGGCCGTTTTGGTGGGCTGCAAGGGGACAAAATCGATCTGGCCGCCGATGTTGTTATACCAGCGATCCACCGGGTTACCGGGACCATAGGTGATGCCTATGCCCTGCAGAATGCCGTTCTGCGGTACCTGCGGACTCTCCCAAAGGCCAGTGGAGGGATTCACCATGGGAACACCGTCAAAGGTGACGGAGAGACTGCCGTTGTCAATCTGGCCACCGGAGAAACCGCCCCAACCCTGCTTGATCCCGTTCACGCTGATAGAGGTCTTGGTGGAGCCGGTGTATCCATAGCTGGAGACGCTGACGCCCGGCGCGTAAGACAACGCCTGCGCGCTGCCGCCTACCGGACCAGCAGCCGCCAATTCATGCTTGTCCAGCACCTTCACCGATTGACCGGAATTAAAACGGTGCTTCTGGGTAAGGGACTGCGCCTCACTGCTCCCAAGGTAAGAACTTCCCTGTGCAGCGGCATTGACCTGACCGACGTCGACGGCAGCATGGTCGGCACTTACCGTGCTGGCAGTGACGCCATCAGCCAGGGCAAGTGCGCTCGACAGCATCATCCCGGATGCCATGAGCGCAACAATGATTGGACGTAAATTCGCGGTGTTACGCATGGTTAAAACACTCCCTGTTATGATCGGTATCCCAAAAGAATCTTTGGGCTTTTCAAAGAGGGAGTATCATAACCACCGAATGTGACGATAATGCGACAGATCGATGACTTTTTTATGACATTTTTATGAGCCTATCTAAAAAATGGCAATCACTTCTTTTCTTAGACACTTCGATAGGAGAGGAAGCAAAGCAGGTCTTTACCGGTCAAACACCCACCTGCCCAAGCAGGTGGCCGATCAGCATGGTGGCGATCATGGAGAGAACCCCCCAGAAGACAACGCGGAGGGCGCCCTTCAGCATGGAGGCACCACCGGCCTTGGCAGCGACCGCACCGAGGACCGCCAGCAGCAGGATGGTGGTCGTAAACAGGACAGGCAGCACCCTGCTGTGGGGTACGAAGGTGGCGATCAGTACGGGGAATAACGCGCCGCATACGAAAGCGGCGGCGGAAGCTAAAGCGGCTTCGCCAGGCCGGGCGGCCGCCATTTTCGTCAGACCCAGTTCATCATGCGCATGCGCAGCGAGGGCGTCATGTTGCATAAGCTGTGCGGCAACTTGCTGGGCCAGTGCCACATCAAGGCCACGCGCCGTATAGATATCGCGGAGTTCGAGGAGTTCTTTATCGGGATTTTTCTTCAGCTCCCGTCTTTCAATCTCAAGATCGGCCAATTGGGTATCGGCCTGTGAGCTCACCGATACATACTCACCGGCCGCCATGGAAAAGGCGCCAGCGACCAACGCGGCAACGCCAGCGAGCAAAATTTGTTCATGGCTTGCCTGCCCGGCCGCGACACCGGCGAGCAGGCTTGCTGTCGAGAGCAGGCCATCGTTGGCGCCAAGCACACTGGCCCGTAACCAGCCGATCTTCTCATGATGATGGTACTCCTCGTGATACATGCGATGTCTGTTCTCGGCAGAAGGAGGCTGTCAAAGTGTACCCGGAGCACAAGGTATTGGTCTATATAACCTGATCGGTAGGCAATGGTATCATCGGACGCCAGTTCGTGCTTACGATTTAACCTACACCCAAAGAGGATCAGCCTATGGAACAGAGTTCAACCCCGCACGTCACCTACTGGAATACAGGCACACGCCTCCTTCACTGGGGCATGGCGCTCACCGTGAGTTTTCAGCTCCTCATCAGCCTGATCATGGAACAGCCCAAGCCGGGTCGGGTGCTGACATCCACCCAGGCCCTATCCTTTGAACTCCATGAGTGGGTGGGTCTGGCTGCGGTTGGGGTCATCATCGCCCACTGGGTATGGAGCGCACTGCTCACCCGTGACGACAGTGGCTTCCGCCACCTGTTTCCCTGGGATGCAAAAGGGCGGGCCAAACTCCTGGTGGAATTACGCCAGATACTACGGTTTCAATTACCCCAGGGAGGCACTGAAGGGGGGCTGGCGGGACTCGTCCATGGGCTGGGATTCCTCGCCGTCTCCGCTATGGCGGCCACCGGCGCCGTACTTTTTTATATCTACCC
>JAKAFG010000188.1 GCA_021818125.1 Pseudomonadota bacterium
CAGAAACTGCACGACCGGATTGCGCGGATCGGGTTGTACCCAGGACAGTATGGCGCGGATGAGAATAGCCCAGAACAGCAGGGTCAGGACAAGGCTGGTAAGGCGGGCTGCCATAATACTCAGTTCGGTCATGGTATATCCTTTTTGGGGCTGCCCAGAGCGCGGCTGCGCTCGGCCGCGGCTGCCAGGGCCCGCTGCGCCAGTGGCCGCAGATGCTCTTCCCAGGCGGCTAAACCCGCTGCCGTGGTGCCGCCCGGACTGGTGACCTGGTGGCGTAACTCGGTCGGGCTTAGCACGCTGGCAGCGGCCATTTGCGCGGTACCGAGCACGGTTTGTAAAGCGAGCGCGCGGGCGGTGGGCCGGTCCAGGCCCTGCAGCACGGCAGCATCTTCGAGCGCCTCCAGAAAAAGCAGGACGTAGGCGGGGCCGCTTCCGGAGAGTGCGGTAACGGCATCCATCAGCGACTCATCACTCAGCCAGTAAGTCTGTCCCACCGCGGACATGATGGCTTCGGCAGTCTGGCGTTGTGCGGCGTTCACCGAATCGCGGGCGTAAAGAGCGGTCGCTCCAGCGCCGACCTGCGCCGGGGTGTTGGGCATGCCTCGCACGATGGCGCTCCCGGCATTCAGTTCGGCGGCGATGTGCGTACTGCCGATACCAGCAGCGACAGAGAGAAAGAGTACCCCGGCGTCGGCAAAGGCTTGTCGCCACAGCGCAAGCACCGACGAGATTTGTTTCGGCTTGGCGGCATAGATGACCACGCTGTTGGTCGGCAAGCTCTGCGCCTCGGCCGGCAGGCTGCGGATGCCGAACTCTTCCGCAAGCGCATCACGGCGCGCGCCGCTGGGGGCATGAACCTGAATCTGCTCACCCGCAACGCCCTGATGCCGTAGACCGGCGATGAGGGCGCGCGCCATATTGCCGGCACCAATGAAGACGATATTCTGAGTAATCATAAGGACTCCTAGGTACGTGCTCCGAAAAGGATGGTACCAAGACGGATCTCGGTGGCGCCGTGTTGCAGGGCTTGGAGGTAATCCGCCGAAGTGCCCATGGAGAGGGTATCCAGATCGGCATGGACTTGGGTCTGCTGCAGCGCGAGGAAAAGTTCTGCCATCCGCCGGAAGTCGGCGTCTGCCTGTTCCGGTTGCGGGTGGACCAAGGCCATCAGGCCGCGCAGCCGTAAACGGGATAATCGGGAAATAGCGAGGGCCAATTCCGGGACTTCTTCTGGCGCGCAACCCCCTTTGCTGTCTTCCCCACTGATGGCAACCTCAATAAGCACGTTTAACGGGGCCACCATGCCCGCGCGCGCGGTATTGAGTCGTTCAGCGATGAGCGGGCGGTCTACACTCTCCACCCAGTCAAAATGCCGGGCTAATGTTGCAGTCTTGTTGCGCTGGATGCGGCCGATGAAGTGCCAGACGATGTCATCCAGATCTCTCAGCGCCATTTGCTTGTCCAGGGCTTCTTGCAGATAGTTTTCGCCGAAGTGACGGAGGCCGAGTGCATAAGCGCGACGCAGTGTCTCTGCTGCGACACGCTTGCTGGCGGCGAGCAGACATTGCGGCGGACGATCGGCAATCTCACATTGCACATGGGCTAAGTGTTCGGCGAGGGGCATCGGTCTCCGGCAGACGTGGGCGAAATGGTCAAGGTCGACTATAGTAACGCTCAATAGCCTTTGGTCCCAAATCACGGGCCGTTTATTCTGGGAGCTACATGATGGACATTTCAGAACTGCTCGCCTTCGCGGTGAAGAACAATGCTTCGGACACGCATATTTCGGCGGGTTTGTCGCCTATGCTGCGGATCAACGGCGATATTCGCCCCCTCAATGTGGAGGCGCAGGACAGAAAAGCCGTACATGGCATGATTTACGACATCATGAACGACTCTCAGCGGAAGGGATATGAGGAAAGGCTGGAAATCGACTTTGCGTATGAGCTGCCCGGCGTGGCGCGTTTTCGGGTTAACGCCTTCAACCAGGACCGTGGACCCGCGGCGGCGTTCCGGACGATCCCCGCCAAGGTGCTGAGTCTGGAAGATCTCAATGCACCCAAGTCTTTTACAGAGATCATCAACGTACCGCGCGGACTGGTGCTGGTCACCGGGCCGACGGGGTCAGGCAAATCAACGACGCTGGCAGCGATGGTGGATCATATCAATGCGAATCGTGCTGACCATATTATTACCATTGAAGATCCTATCGAATTTTTGCACACCCCTAAGAAGTGTCTTATCAACCAGCGCGAGGTAGGCGCCAACACCCACTCCTTTGAAAATGCCCTGCGCTCGGCTTTACGTGAAGATCCCGATATTATTCTGGTGGGCGAATTACGTGACTTAGAGACCATGCGTCTGGCTCTGACCGCGGCGGAAACGGGCCATATCGTGTTTGCGACGCTGCATACCAGTTCTGCGCCGAAAACCATCGACCGTATTGTCGATTCCTTCCCTGGGGGGGAAAAGGATATGGTTCGCGCGATGTTGTCAGAATCCCTGCGCGCAGTTATTTCTCAGACCTTGCTCAAAACGGCCGATGGCAAAGGCCGGGTACCTGCGCATGAAATTATGATTGCCACCCCGGCTATCCGTAACCTCATTCGCGAAAATAAGGTGGCGCAGATGTACTCGGTGATCCAGACCGGGCAGAATCAGGGCATGCAAACCCTCGACCAGTGTCTTGCCGACTTGGTACGTGCCCACAAAGTGACCCGCGAAGATGCCCTGCGCCGGGTACAGAACAAAGACAGCTTTATGAATGTGGCCTGAGGATAATTTATGTCGGTACTAGATGATCTGCTGGTCTTGATGGTGGAAAAAAACGGCTCTGACCTTTACCTCACCGTAGGCTCGCCGCCGGTCATGAAAATTGACGGGCGGGCGGTTTCATTGGGGGCAGAGATGCTGAAGCCGGGTCAGGTGCTGAATCTGGCTAAAGAAATTCTGGGCATGGAGCGCTTGCAGGAATTCCAGCAGGAGAAAGAAATTAACATGGCCATTTCCGCGCCCGGGATTGGGCGTTTCCGGGTCAACGGCTTTTTTCAGCGCGGTGAACTGAGCTTTGTCCTGCGCGCCATTAAGACGCAAATTCCCAGTCTGGAGCAGCTCAGGCTACCGCCTATACTGAAAGACTTGGCCATGGCTTCCCGGGGTCTGGTGCTCTTCGTCGGGGCTACCGGTTCTGGTAAAAGTACTTCTCTCGCGTCGATGATCCAGTATCGCAATCAGAATGCGGCGGGCCACATCCTTACGATTGAGGATCCCATCGAATTTCTTCATAAGAATGCGATGTCTATCGTCAATCAGCGCGAAGTGGGTATCGATACCCTGAATTACGAGCGGGCGCTGGAGAACGCTTTGCGTGAGGCGCCAGACGTTATTCTGATCGGCGAAGTGCGCAGTCGGGACACCATGGATCATGCCATGGCGTATGCAGAAACCGGACATTTGTGTATGTCGACCTTACATGCGAACAATGCGAATCAGGCCATTGAACGTATCATCAACTTCTTCCCGGAAGATCGTAAAAAACAATTGTTGATGGACCTTTCGCTCAATTTGCGTGCCGTGGTGTCACAACGCCTGTTGCCGATCAAGGGGCAGGGCGGGCGAGTGGCCGCGATGGAGGTGCTGATCAATACCCCGGCCATTGCCGATTTGATCTACAAGGGTGAAGTGGGCTTGCTGAAAGACGCCATGGCGCGGACGAATGATGTCGGTATGCAGACTTTTGATCAGAGTCTGCTGCAACTATTTATGGATGGGTTGGTGGAATATGAGGATGCCCTGCGCGGAGCCGATTCGCAGAATGACCTGCGCCTTGCCATCAAGCAGGCATGCATGCGGCGTGGCGTAGAAGACCCTGGTGCCAGTACTTCTGCAGAAGGACAGTGGCGCATACAGTCTTGAGCGGCTGGTGGGCCCTGCTGGCCGCGTGGTCAGTCTTGCTAGCCTGGCTGATATTGGTCCTTGGGCGGGGTGCCTTTTGGCGGGCAGATCAGCGTCTTCCCCTCAGAGCAAATGGCGCGCCGCGAACCTGGCCGGAAGTGACCGCGGTGGTGCCTGCGCGCAATGAAGCAGAGGGTATTGGTGACTGTGTAACGGCTCTGCTAAGGCAGGATTATCCCGGAGTGCTGCGCGTCATCGTGGTGGATGACCAGAGTGAAGACGGCACCGCAGAGTGCGCACGGGAGGCGGCGCGGCGGGTGGACGCCACTTCACGTCTGGAGGTGCTGAGCGGCGCGCCGTTGCCGGAAAACTGGGCGGGTAAAGTCTGGGCCATGGCCCAGGGGGTGACCGCGGCGGGTTTGAGA
>JAKAFG010000189.1 GCA_021818125.1 Pseudomonadota bacterium
AATTACGCCAGATACTACGGTTTCAATTACCCCAGGGAGGCACTGAAGGGGGGCTGGCGGGACTCGTCCATGGGCTGGGATTCCTCGCCGTCTCCGCTATGGCGGCCACCGGCGCCGTACTTTTTTTTATCTACCCAAAGAACGGCGCGGGAACGCCTTTCGTCGGCAATGTCGCCGATCTACATAGTCTCATCGCCAACCTCGTCTGGGTTTACTGGTACGGCCATATCGGCATGGCACTATTGCATGAGATCCTGGGTCATCGGGTTCTAGCGCGTATTTTCCTCCTGCGCCGGTAAACCGCCCCCTAATTTTCTTTACGATGTGGGGTGAGATAAACCCAGACCGCCAGAAAAAGGAACGCGATGACGTAGATATTGGTGGTACCCAGCACATCGCCCTTGTTCGCCGTGGCACCCGGCAGAAACGGTGCACCCCAGCCTTCTGCCGTGGTCCAGACGCCAATGCTGTAGGCAATACCAACGGGGATCACCCAGCGCAGACCACGGCCGATGATAAGATAAAAAGCGATAATACTTTCTATGATCGCGGCAAAATAGCCAAAGAGCACTGGCCCAACCCAGGTGATAACTGTGATAAAGAAGCTGATATAGGCCGCGATCCAAGCCGGTTCGCCGGGCAGGGCCTGCTGCAGATAGATGACGGCGTTATTGAGAAAATAGGGCTGCCATTTCAAGAAAGCATCGAAGGCCCAGAGCATGCCGAACAAGACACACGCGGTGTGCATGGCCGGCGCGTAAATAGGACGATGCGGTACTTTACTGAGACTCAGGCCCTCCCAGCTCCGTGTCCAGATTACATAGAGGAAGCAGAGCGCATAGATGATGGCGGTACCGGGATCGGTCGCACCCTGGGTGTAGGGGCCGCCAAAACCACCAACGGTACTCCATAGCCAGAGGTTATAAACCACCCCCACCCAGGCCAGCAGTGGCAGGCCGATACCGGTAATGAGGGAGATGGCAAGAATGGCGTCGAGCGCTATAGTCGCATACGCCACATGCTGCGCACCCAGTTGCTGGACCAGTTGCGCCATCCAGTGACCATAGCTGGCGATCCAGGCAGGTTGTCCGGACACCCAGTCGGCATTGAGGGTGCTGAGAAAGTGAGCGCTGTAGGCAGGGTTAAGTTGCAACCAGGTATTGATCAGCCAGATCAGACCGAAAAGGATGCGGACAGCACCGAAAGCTTGTTTACGACGCAGTTCCAAGGGCTGGGGTGTTTTCATCATGCCTCTCATTGTGTCATTAATAACGCGGACATTCTTCAGGAAATCGACAAGAAGGTCAAAGGTCGGGAAATTTTTTTATTTAAAGAACAAGCACCATGAAAATACTGATCATTGAAGATGAACCAAAAACCGCCGCCTTTTTGAAAAAAGGTTTTACGGAGGAAGGAGATGTCGTAGATATCGCCAGCAATGGTGTAGACGGACAACATCTGGCGGCGACAGGGGATTACGACGTCATCGTGCTGGACGTCATGCTGCCGCAGCGGGATGGCTGGTGGGTGTTGCAGGAAATCCGCAAGCGGCGGGCCGATCAGCCGGTCATCCTGCTGACGGCGCTGGATGCCGTCTCCCAACGGGTGAAGGGTCTGCAGCTCGGCGCCGATGATTATCTGGTCAAGCCCTTTGCCTTTTCTGAACTGCTGGCGCGGGTGCACAACATTCTGCGCCGCTATAATGTGCGCTCCGAGGATGTGCTCCATTACGCGGATCTGGAGATCGATCTGCTGCGGCATAAGGTCTGGCGGGGGGGAGATACCATCGGCCTTGCCCCTCAGGAATATCGGCTGTTGGCCTATTTGATGCGTTTTCCCGGCGAAGTGCTGACCCGTACGCGGATCGCCGAGCAGGTCTGGGATATGAATTTTGACGGCGACAGCAATGTGGTGGATGTCGCGATCCGTCGGCTGCGCAGAAAGGTCGACGACCCTTATTCCGGCAAGCTGATTCATACCCTGCGAGGGGTCGGTTATGTCCTTGAAACACGCGACTGAGGCCCTCCGCCGCGTTACCAGTTCGATAGCCGTACGCCTGACATTGTGGTATGCGTTGCTCAGCGTTTTATTGATTGCCGCCGCTGGCGGTGCCTTGTATTGGATACTCGCGGAGCAATTACGGCAGGTCGACAGCCAGATTTTAGCCAGTAAGATCAATGCGGTGCATAGCGCACTGAGTCGGCATGCCGGGAATACCGAGGCGCTACGACACGAAACGCAATTGGAGGCGAGTACGATTCGCGGTGTATTCATCTGGGTCAGCCGCCCCCCTGCCGGCATTATTGCCCGCGGTCGCGACTTCAATCCGCTTCTGGATAGTCCACGACCATTCACGAAATCACCCAATACTCTGAAAAAAAAGGAGTGGAAATGGAAAATACACGATCACGATCATTATCTGGTCATGGCACAACGCTTTGCAGGTAATCCGCCCACAACGATTTATGTCGCCATCAGCACCACGCAGAATGCGCAATTTTTGGCTATTTATCGGCAGGTGCTGCTGCTGGCGACTACCCTCGTCCTGCTGGCGGCGGTGGCGGCGGGCTATCTGATTGCCCGGCGGGCTATGCGACCGGTCGCACGGTTGGCGGAGATCGTCGATGAGCTGGGTGCCGGACAGTTGCATCGGCGCGTTGCGGACGAACATTGGCCGGGCGAGCTGCGTACTCTGGCGGCCAACTTTGACCGCCTGCTGGGTCGGCTGGAGACCTCCTTCAACCGCATCTCGCGATTCTCCGCAGATATCGCCCATGAACTGCGCACGCCCCTGCATATCCTGCGCGGCGAGGCGGAAATCGCACTTTCCAGACGCCGCAGTCCGGCAGAATACCAGGCATGCATCGAGTCGGCCATGGAGGAGTACGGGCGGCTGTCAGGGATGGTGGACGCCCTCCTCTTTCTCGCCCGCGCGGAGCAGCCTGATGCCCGGCTCGACAAGCCCGTGCTGGATGTTCGGGAGGAGGCGGCGGCAGTCTGTGCCTTTTACCAGGCGATGGCCGACGAACAGGATGTCGCCCTGATCAATGAAGCCGGTGGACTGGTAGCCGCCAATTCCGGTTTGCTGCGGCGCGCCCTCGGCAACCTGCTTGGCAACGCGCTGCGCCATACCTCTGCGGGGGGGCGGGTATGTATCCGGACCGCCATTCAGCCATCGCTGCTGCAGATCATCATCAGCGATAACGGCTCCGGGATAACGCCCGAAGATCTACCCCATGTATTGGACCGCTTTTATTGCGCGGATGCGGCGCGACTGCGTCAGGGTCAGGGCACAGGGCTGGGGCTCGCCATCGTGCGATCCATTATGCAATTGCACAGCGGCGACGTCGCACTGCAGAGTGAATTGGGGAGGGGCACCACCGTCACTTTATCTTTCCCGATTATCGCAACAGAAACCCCGGCATTGCACTAAACATGACGAATTCGTCAGGTTGCGGTAATCCTCCGGTTTCCTGCTTTTGCGATGATACGCCAATAGCCGCAGCCATTATGGCGGTATTTATCCCATGCGGAGGCAACATGGTAGTGGCCGGATATCGGAACCCCGCGGAAAAGCATCGAAATAACCCCGAGCTTTCCACTGGAAAACGGCGCATATGACGCGTAAGGCAGTGACATGGCAGATGGCGGCGGCACTGGGTCTTGGCGCCTGCCTGTTCCCCGCTACCGCCTCGGCAGCAAATCTGACCTTGCACGGTGCCATTCAGCGCGCGCTGACCGATCAGGCAGTGGTGCAGCAGGCGCAGCACATGATTGCAGAGCGCCAGGATCAGGGTCGTGCGGCCCATGCCGACCTGCTGCCCGCCCTTTCGCTCAGTACCGGAGGCATCTGGACCCAAAATGGGAATGGCCAGCCGCGCTTTGTCAGCGCCAATGGCGCGCGGGAGCTGATCGGACAGGTTCGTCTGCAGGTTCCGCTGTATGCGCCGCAAGCCTATGCCCTATCGGCGCTGGCACGCGACCGCTCCGCCATCGCCCGCTACCGGCTGCAGCAGGCACGGCTTGCGGTCGCAGCGCAGGTGACCATGGCGTATTACCAACTGGCGCTGGACGATAACGAACTGGCCGTGTGGCGCAAGGCGCTGGCGGCGGCGCGCCAGATGCTCGTGGCGACGCAGGAAGGATACCGGGCGGGGACGCGCTCGCGCCTGGATCTGAGTCAATCCAGATTGACCCTGGTGCGTATCCGGATGGGGCTTGATCAGGCGCGACCGCGGGCGCGGGCGGCGCGTCAGGTGCTCGCACTGCAGACGGGCTACGGGATGGCGGCGCTGCCCGCAC
>JAKAFG010000190.1 GCA_021818125.1 Pseudomonadota bacterium
TCGGCGCTGCGTAAATCCTTGCGGTTGGCGCGTTGCAGATTGTCGGCGTCGCGGCGCAAAAATTCCGCCATGGAGCGCAGGGCGCTGTCTTTGGCAGCGCTGTCCGCGCTTTGCAAGCGGCGCTGGGCGCTACGGGCGCGTTCACCGATTTTTTCCAGTTCGCTACGTAAATCCAAGATGGAGCCTCCTGTGCTGGGCTCGGGCCGGACGTGAGGGCAACGGAAAGCCCGCCGCTGATCCGTGCCGGGAAACGGCAGCCCGCGTGGCCTAACCCGCGCGGGTATTGTTGGTATTGTGCCGTTCCGGAGCCATTCCGGCAATCTTCAGGACTGCCGCCAAGGGGTGCCGCGGTAGACCCAGGTGGCGAGGAGTGTGGTGGCGACGATGGCGATGCAGGCGGAAAAGCCGAAGGCATAAGGGGCGCCGACCTCTTCCCATATCCAGCCGAACAATAATCCTGCAGGGATCGCGCTGATGCCGGTGGCCAGGTTATACCAGCCAAAGGCCGTGCCGCGCTCGTCGGCTGTGGTCAGATCATTGATCTGGGCCCGTTCGGCCCCTTCGCTGAAGCCAAAAAACAAACCATAGGACAAGGCCACCGCCCACAACAATGGGAGGCTTTCCACCATGGCGAACAAGGCGTAGTTGCAGCCGTAGGCCGACCAGCCGATGAATAAAACGGGCCGCCGTCCCAATTTATCGGCCAGTCGTCCGCCACCCATGCCGGTGCTGCTCTTGGCCGCATGGATGGAAGCCCAGAGGAGGAGTACCTGTACGACGTCCATACCGAGCTGATAAGCACGCAGAAGAATGAAGGTTTCGGTGGCACGGGCCAGGGTGAACAAACTCAGCGTAAGGAGATAGCGCCGGATGTGGGGTGACAGATGGTGCGGGTTCAGGGAGATACGGGCTGGGGTCCGGTGGTTGGGTGGTCGTCGCACCTCACGCACACCGCCACCGAGGAGCAAAATGGCGACGGCGCCGGGGATGGCCGACAGGAGGATGACGTCCTCCAAGGGGATTCCGGAAAAATGCAAAACTGCCGCTGCCACCAGAGCCCCCAGCACCGCGCCCCCGTTGTCCATGGCCCTTTGGTAACCAAACGCAAAGCCGATGCGTTCCGGCGGCGTGGAATCTGCCAGCAAGGCATCCCTTGGTGCGGTGCGGATACCTTTCCCCATCCGGTCGATGCTGCGAACGAGCAGGAGCACCGGCCAGCTTCCCACCACAGCGATGAGCGGCCGCGCCAGATTGGAAACCGTGTAGCCGATCACCGTCAGCCCCTTGCGCCGCCCACCGATGAGGTCAGAATGCCGGCCGGACCAGAGTTTGAGAAAGCTCGCTACGGTATCCGCCACCCCTTCTACCAGGCCCAGGGCCACCGGACCCGCAGCGAGTATGGTGGCCAGGAGGACGGGGATGAGAGGGACCACCATCTCCGAGGCAAGATCATTGAAAAAACTGACCAACCCGAGAACGAGAACGGTGAATGGCAGGGCCTGGCGCATGGGTGCTAACGTCACCTGCACATCCGCAGGCAGAGATCGGTCAGTGCGGGCCAGACCGGCGTGGGGTCCTGCCCCTTGATGCGGGCGTCGATGGCGAGGCAGTCCTCAATACCCGCCCGCAGCCCCGGGCGGGTCAGGCGCCGCGCGGCACTGCGCAGCCAGCCCTGCCGTGGCGGGAAAATACGGTTCTGGTGGAAGAATGCATCGGCATCCACGCCGCCAGCCCGCAATTCAGCCAGTAGGCGCAGATCCTTGTGCAGGACCCACAGGCACAACGCCGGTTCACCGTCGCCGCTGCGCAGGCGGTCGAGAATGCGCAGGATTTGTTCCGTCTCGCCGCGCAGGACCGCGTCGGCGAGATCGTAAATGGTGAACTGGCTGCTGTCCGCCAGTACCGCGCGGATAGCGGCGACATCAATGCTCCGCCCCGGATAGACCTGTTGCAGCCGCTGAATGGCCTGATGGCAGGCACTGAGATTGCCGGCGCTGAGGTCGGTGAGCAACTGGATGGCGGCGCTATCGGCCTGCATCCCGGCGGCACGCAGTCGCTGCTCTACCCAGCGCGGCCAGTCCTGCCCCTCCGGGCGGTATAGCAGGAGCGTGTGGCCGTGGGTCTCGATGCCCTTGAACCAGGCGGTTTTCTGCGTGCTGGCGTCGGGGCGGGGGCCACCGAGAATCAGCAGGGTGTCGGGAGGTGGCGAGGCCAGCCAGTACTGCAGGGCGGCGCTGCCTTCTTTGGGGACTTTGGGACTGTCCAGACGCAGCAGGAGCAGGCGTTGTTCAGCGAAAAGCGAACCCGCATCCCGCTCGTCGCGCAAGGCATCCCAGACAGTACCGCCTTGCTGGCCGAGGCGCTGTTTCTGGGCGAAACCATACTGCGCCGCAGCGGCGATCAGGGCGTCTTCCGCCTCCTGCAAGAGCAGGGCTTCATCGGAAAAAAGGCCATATACCGATGCCAGAGGGCCGCGCAAGTGGCTGGCCCATTGCGCCGGCTTCAGTCGCATCTCAGGGTCCCTGCTGGCGGAAGCTGGGGCTGTTGAGCACCCGTCGCAGAATTTGCCGTGCGCCCTGCTCCATCAGCAGGCGCTGCACGGTGGTCTGTTGCTCTTCGGTGCCCAGCGGGGTGGCGCTATTGTAGCTGAAGCTGTTCTCCACCAGCAGCGGCTGGACAGCGAGGAGCACCTTTTGGTCACTGCCGATAACGCTGAATTCGGCGTGCAGGGTGTTGAGAAACTCCTGGGCGACGCCGCTGCCCGGACTGATGCTGATCATCCGCTGGCTGACGTAAGCGTTATCGATCTGGAGCTGGGGGCCATCGGGCGTTGCCCTGTTGCCGTCCCTCTGCAGTTCGCGATGGACGGCCTCGGCCAGGCTGCCTCCGGCGGGGCCGCTGCCGACGACGCGCAACCCCGTCAGCTTGGGCGGAATGGTGGCCCCGGTTTGCAGATGAAAGCCGCAGCCGCCCAGCAGCAGGGCCAGCCCCGTCACGAGCCACCAGCAAATCCACTGTCGTGTGCGGCTCATCCCGCCACCACGTTGACCAGACGGCCGGGTACGATGATCACTTTACGCACGGTTTTACCCTCCAGATGGCGCCGCATGGCCGGATTGGTCAGTACCGTCTGTTCGACGCTGGCGTTATCCGCATCAGCGGGAAAATCCATGCGTTCGCGCAACTTGCCGTTGATCTGAATGACCAGCGTCACGGTATCGCAACGCAGGGCCCCGGCATCAGCGACGGGCCAGGACGCATGGCTGATCACGCCGTTCTGCCCCAGTTTTTCCCAAAGTACCTCGGCGATATGGGGCGCAAAGGGGGCCAGCAGCAGGGTCAGGGCGCGGAGTCCTTCGCCCAGCACCGCCCGCAGGTCGGCCGGGGCATCCGCAGGGACCTTCATCAGGCTGTTAGTCAGCTCCATGATGGCGGCGATGGCGACGTTGAAATGATAGCGCCCGTCCATGTTGCGGCTGACCCGATCGATGCACTGATGCACCGCGCGGCGCAGGTCCACCGCCTCGGCGGAGAGCTCTGCGGGCAGTGCCGGGGGCGTGGCGCCATACTCGTGGACCAAACGCCAGAAGCGGTTGAGGAAGCGGTAAGCCCCTTCCACGGCGCTGTCCGACCACTCCAGATGCTGTTCCGGCGGCGCCGCGAAGAGAATAAAGAGGCGCGCGGTATCGGCTCCGTAGCGGTCGATCAGGCCTTGCGGGTCCACCGTATTGCCCTTGGATTTGCTCATCTTGCTGCCGTCTTTGAGCACCATGCCCTGCGTCAGCAGATGGCGGAAGGGCTCATCATGGGCGCCGTCGGCGGGCAGCAGACCGACATCGCGGAGCAGGCGGTTGAAGAACCGGGCATAGAGCAAATGCAGCACCGCGTGCTCCACACCGCCCACATACTGATCCACCGGCAGCCAGTCAGCGGCGCGCTGGTCGAGCATCTGCCCGGCATCGGGGCAGGCGAAGCGGGCGTAATACCAGGAGCTCTCCACGAAGGTGTCCATGGTGTCGGTTTCCCGCCGGGCTGCGGCGCCGCATTGCGGGCAGGCCACCTGGGTGAATTCGGGGTCGTCCAGCAGCGGCGAACGCGGGTCTTTAAGCTGGTAGTGGGTCGGCAGGATCACCGGCAGATCCCGCTCCGGCACCGGCACGACGCCACAGTGGGGGCAGTGGATCATGGGGATAGGCGTGCCCCAGTAGCGCTGCCGGGAGATGCCCCAGTCGCGCAGACGGAAGTTGACGGTCTTCCGCCCCAGTCCCTTGGCGGCTATGGCT
>JAKAFG010000191.1 GCA_021818125.1 Pseudomonadota bacterium
TACACCTCAATCTATAGGAGAGCACCCATGAAGCCCATACACAGTAAACACCATCTGTCTCAGCGCGTCATTCTGGGCAGCATGTTGGTGATGGTGGGAACCGTTGGATCTGCCGCTTCGGCTTTTGCCAGCACCGCACCATGGGTTCAATGCTACGGCATTGCCAGAGCCCACATGAATGATTGCGCGGCCACCACCCATTCCTGTGCGGGCCAGTCCATCCACAATGGCGGTAAATATTCGTTTCTGCTGATTCCCAAGGGGCTCTGCCAAAAAATAGTCGGCGGCAGCCTGACTCTTCCTGGTAAATAGGAGCACCATCATGAATATGCAATGTAATACATTAGGAAAAGGCATGATAGCGGGCTTTGTCGCTACTATTGCCCTATCTTTGCTGATGATAGCTAAAAGCGTCATGGGTCTCATGCCAGACCTCAACGTCATCGCGATGCTCACTTCCATGGCCCATACCTATATGGGATTACCCCAGACCATGCTGATCGGATGGATACTGCATTTTGCCATTGGCACCATCGCGTGGGGCATATTGTTCGTACTACTTGCCCCGCACCTGCCTGGGACGAACCCAATTGTCAAAGGACTGATATTTGGCACCATCGCCTGGCTTGCGATGATGATTATCGTCATGCCTATGGCTGGCGCCGGAGTCTTCGGTTGGAAATTCGGGATGATGGCGCCTGTGGCTACCTGGATGCTGCATTTGGTTTATGGCGCTGTACTGGGCTATGTGTACGGAAAGCTTACTGTGCGTTCATGCAGTCTCACTGCGGAATCTGCCTAGCAAGCAGCAAGTTGATCCCTAAAAACATAGTAACTGTTCACCAGGGGTGCAGTTACCCCATGGTGGGCTGCGGGGTTACCCCCTGAAAAGAGTGAACCAACGCGTGCAGAAGATCGACGCCCTGCTTGCGTAGGGTTTCCAGATAGGATCGGATCGTGCAGAAGGCGGCTGCCCCATCAAAGGTCCGGAAACAGCCGGAGATCTTCTGTTTAACCTTGGGCATCCGCACCGCCTGTTCTGCGATGTTGTTGGTGAAGGGCACCTCCGGATCCGAGAGGAAACGCAGGACATCCTCACGATATTCACGCAGGCGTCGCAACAGATTGGTCGGAGTGGATTGCCTCCGATGCGCGGAGCCATCCTTGCGCCTCTTGATCGGGTGGATCGTGTCGCCTTTGGCCAGTATCGTGGTGTAGTCCGCGTTGATTTGAGCCATCCGGTCATCGCTGAGCGGTCCATCGGCCACATCCCGATTAGCGGCAACGAGCAGGTCGATCATATTCTTCGCCCAGCGTTGGCCGTACAACTCGTGGATACATGTTAACTCCCGCAGGTGGTGGGCGTTGCACAGGCCGTGGAGGCAGTCATATTTCCGGTAGGGCGCCCAGCCATCATGGATGGCGGTCCCCTGAAATCCGGGCAGAATACCGAAAGCGTCGAAAGCTTCCTGGCCACGGCGGGTGTGCATGCCCACCCAGGTCATGTTGGGGGTGGCGGCCGTGTGCAGCCAGTGGAGCTTACCCGCGACCCGCATCCCGGTTTCATCGAAATGGGCCACGCGGGCGTTCCGGACGGCGTCCGCAATCTGCGCGACGGTGGGGGCCAGATTACCGGCTGCGGTGTGAATCATCCTGACTACGGCACCCGGCGACAGGGCGACCCCACAGGTATCGCGCATGATCCGGGCGGTACGCAGGATCGGCAGCATGTGGTGCTGGGTGAGATAGACGACGGTGGCTTGTACGCGTGGGCCATATTGCGTGGTAGCCGCGATGGCTTTCGGAAATTCGCTCCGATGTACCTTGCCGCAGGTGCAGCGTACTTCCACGACGCGATGTTCGGTGACTTCAACCTGCTGAGGCGGTATATCGAAGACCTGACGGGCTTCCGATACATGGGCCTCGTCCAGAGTGCTGCCACAGGCATCGCAAGTTGCGGGCAAGGGATGATTGACCACATGATCCGGTTCGGCGACGCGCTCCAGCGCTGAACCTTTGTGGCCTTTTTGCCCGCCCTTGGGGCGCTGTCCCGCCTGACGCAGGGATTTAGGTGCGGGTTTGCGCAGGCCATCTGAGGACGGCGGTTTGCTGGAATTGTGGCTGTCTTTGGCCAGACGGACTTCAAGTGCAGTGATCCGCGACTTCAATTCCGCGTTCTCCGCGAGAAGAAATCGGATCAGATCATCCTTGGCGGCGTGATCCATTGCACTCAGGTCAAGCTGTTCCATGTCATCCTATTGGATTGATATCTCGCGGCATTTTACATCAAAACGATGCATGAAGCACTGGGGTGGTGAACAGTTACGTCAACGGAGGCCACCAAGGATGGCTCGCGGCCATGGTGCGGAAGCGACGTAATTCTGCGCACCCTTTACATCATTTGCTTCTAATTCAATGGCTCTGCAGCACTCCAGAGGTTTTTTACCGTGCATGCCTTCAAATACAGCCGGAGATAGTCGTGCCGAATCCGCTCAACCTGTCGGGTATACACGCGCAGCACCACCAACCGGTATCCATGGCCGTGGACAGAGTGGGTTCTGAAATATCAAAAGGATCAGCTTTGGTTCAGAACAGCCCATTGGGAAAACGCCGACGTGAGTGGCTTGCCATCGTACGACGTTCCTCAGGCGTTTGCAGAAAGCAGCTGCGAGCGGCCAACCAGGCGGCTTTTGGCTGGCTATATCGGAATGATCGCGATTGGCTGTATGACCATCTTCCTGCACCGCTACCGCGTTCTAAGGCTCAGGACCTGCGTGTTGACTGGAACCAGAGAGATCAACATTTCGCCAACGAAGTACGGCGGTCAGCGCAGGAAATTCTAAGCGAAGCCCGGCCTAAGCAGGTGACGGTGACGGCTATAGGGACCCACATCGGTTGTCGAACACTGATACAACGTCATCTGGATAAGATGCCCGTGACGGCAGATGAACTCCGACAATGGGTAGAATCCACAGAACAGTTTCAGATGCGCCGACTGGGTATCGTCGCTTGCAGACTCCAATCCGAGGCGGTGGAACTTAAGTCCTGGCGTTTGGTGAGGGTGGCAGGTTTGCGCCCCGGCTACTCTCCGGCTGTGGCAGCGCGCATTCAGGATTTGGTTGGTTAATCTATGGCTAGCATTCAAATATAGTATGGCAAGGAAGCTCCTTATTGCTGACTGGCCGTTTGGGCAGGGCGAACTAGCGACATTGCACTGGTTACGCTCACCTTATAGGGCTGGTGATGATCGTGGCTGGTGCGTCGACGCTGTATTTCGTGGCGTGGAAAGTGGGAAAAGTCATGATATCTCTCTGCCGTGGGGCATGCTGCCATACCTCAGGCTGGGTATGTTATTCGAAAATGGCAGACCAAAAACACGATCTACAGATGCAGGACAAATATCTATTGTTCGCCTTTTCAATGACGCGAGATTTGGTTTGCGGCGTGTCGGGGGGGTTGTTTTAAAAAATTTCTATCCCCTTAATACACAATCAAATCTTGATGAGTTATGTATTAAGATTGAGAACGAAGATCAAATAATGCTAGTCCCATGCATAGAAATAGCAAGGTCATTTTTTGCGCAATCTAGATTTTTGTCTTATGCATTGTTGCAGCCGGACAGTTTCTCCGACTTTGTGCGGGCCTGGCACTCTGATGGAAAAGTGACTCTAGAATTTTCCAGTTTTATTCCTAAAAACATGATAAAACCAGATTTTATTATTTCAGTAGCAAAGATACTTTTTGATCGGGAATGGTCGGATCAATGGCGCGCTGTGTGGAGCCGACGTGCAGCGAAGGCATTAAAAATAGAGGATAAAAATTATCCAAAGTTAGAATGCTGGCCTCCTGTAGGACAGAACAGCAGTTGGAAGGTGCGTGGAGTCACTTGGAATAATCGGTTACTCGTCCTGGAGATATTGGGAACGAAATATCGTGGCAACTTACCTTTTCATGAAATTGAATACTCACACCCTAGGTTAAAAAAAGGGATTCTCGGGGATGAGCGCTCTGTGTCGGGATCGAAACCTGTATCGGAGGATGCCGAGGACGAAACCCTCGTGGAGAATGTGGTTTCATCACCCAGTCACTTGGGTCGGCCCATCGTTCTTTACACAGAACGAGCGGAGCATTGCTGCTTGACCGTCGTCACTCCCCAGTCAGTACGAGAAAAGGTCGTAGTCATAAATAAACTGACAGGAGGCTCTGACCGGACCTCATCGACGGGTGACATGGGAACGAAAGCAATACGGCCTGTGAGTTTACAGGACGAAGGAAGCTGCGG
>JAKAFG010000192.1 GCA_021818125.1 Pseudomonadota bacterium
GGAAAGAGCGGCGTTAGCGGCAGCCGCAGCACAGGCGCGGGTCTTTTATCTGGGCGAGGGCAAGTCGGGCACATGGACCTGGCAGGCCGGACGCTTACATCATGCCCTGCCGCCATCGTCCGCCTACTGGCAACCCGGCGCCTGAACGCGGGCGCCTGCACCGGCACGGCCGCTGCTGTTTCCTGAGTGGTGTGCTATATTTCGGCTTCGTCACAATCGAACGGGTTCTGGAGGCGATGTGCAAGAGTTGCTGGGGTTATTTAAAATGGGCGGATTTGTTCTGCCGGTTCTCATATTGGCGGCAATTGTGGCTTTGGCCATCGCGGGTAATCGTCTCTGGGTCTTGCGGCGGGGACGTGTTGCGCCACGTGATCTCGCGGCCCGGATAGCTGAGCTGGTAGAGGTGGGTAAGGTACAGCAGGCGGTCAAATTACTCTATGAAAACGACACCCCTTTAGCCAGGATGATGTTGGCGGCTCTGCAGGATGCCGGACGTCCGCGCGACGTGATCAAAGAGTCAGTGGAAGAGACCGGTCGTCATGAGGTGGCTCATCTCGACCGCTACCTCAACTTTCTCGGTAGTATCGCCGGGGTGGCGCCCTTGTTGGGTTTGCTCGGAACCGTGTTCGGTATCATGCATGCTTTTGCGGCCATCGGCATGGTGGGCGCGGGTGATCCCAAGGCGCTGGCGAGCGGCATTGCAGAGGCGCTTATCACCACCGCCAGCGGCCTTATCGTTGCCATTCCCAGCCTGATGTTCTATCGCTATTTCAAAGGGCAGGTCGATACGCTGGTGTTGTCCCTCGAAAAAGAGGCCCTGAAACTGGTGAATCTCATAGCCAGCGGGACTGAAAAATGAATCTGCGCCCGCGGGTGAGTGAAGAGCCGGAGATCAATGTGATCTCCATGGTCGATATCGTGCTGGTGCTGCTGTTGTTCTTCATGGTCACCAGCAGTTTTGTGCACCAATCCCATCTCTCCATGCAATTGCCCAAAGCCCAGCAGGCCGCCGCCGGTGAGCCGAAATCGCCCATCACCATCGATCTTAGCGCGAGTGGTCAGGTGCGTATGAATAAGCAGGCTTTGTCTATGGCCGACTTGGCCGGACAACTCAAAGCGCTGGCGGCCAAAGATCCCGAACGGGTGATTGTCCTGCGCGCGGACAAAAATACGACGCAGCAGTACGTCATCGATGTATTAGACGCGGCGCAGGAAGCTGGCCTGACCCGGATCAGTTTCGCAACCCTGAGCAATCACTGACCCGTGCGGCTGGAAGGGCGTTCCTTACGCGTGGTGGCCGCACTGGCGGCTTATATCATCAAAGCTATGGCCCTCAGTGTGCGCTGGCACGAGGAGGGGGATGCCAGCGTACGCGCCCTGATCGAGGCCGGACAGCCTTTCCTGCTGGCCTTCTGGCATGGGCGGGGTGTTATGGTCGCCCAGGCCTACTGGCGGGTGGGCGGACGTAAGATAAAAATCCTTGTCAGCGAACATCGGGATGGCGAGCTGATTGCTGCCACCATGGCACACTGGGGTTATGGTGCGGTGCGCGGGTCGACCCGGCGCGGGGCGGTCAAGGGCGCCCGGGGGATGCTGCGGGCCGCCCATGCGGGGTACGACCTGGCCATCTCCCCCGATGGTCCGCGCGGTCCCCGCGAAGTGCTGCAAGAGGGCGTTATCGAATTGGCGCGCATTTCCGGTCTGCCCATCGTACCGGTCACCTATTCGGCACGCTGGGCGAAACGCTTCGCCAGTTGGGATGGCTTTCTGCTGCCCCTGCCGGGCGCGCGCGGAGTGATCCTCTGGGGCGAGCCGCTGCGGATCCCGCGCGACGCCAATACGGATACCCTGATCACTTTGCAGCAGGAGCTTGAGGCTGACATGATTACGCTGCGGCGGCGCGCTGATGCCATGGTTGGCCGGACAGAACCGACAGGCGGGACATCATGACGTATTACGAAAACGGTCTGCTGCGCGCGCGCTGGGCAAGCTGGCGGGATGCCCGCGCCGGGCGAACGGCGCAGGCCAATGCCCGCTGGGGCTGGATCAAAGCCCCAGGTGAGCGCGGTCCGATCCTGTGGATGCAGAGCTTCAGCGATGCTGACCAGCAAAGACTGGGTATTGAGCTGGCGAAAGCTATCGCCGAAAAGCGCCGCGACCTGCGTATGGTGATGACTTTTGAAACGGAGTACCCGGCTTTCCTGGAACAACACACCGAAGGTGCCGAGCGGCTCGGCTATGGTTTCGGGCCTTGCGACCATCCCCAGGCGGTCGGGCGCATGCTGGAGCGGTTGTCGCCCCTGCGTTATCTGGCACTGGGCCGGGCGCCCAGACCCCGACTTGCCGCCGCCCTGGGCCGGGGAAAGATACCCGCCGTGCTGATGGCGGCTGATCCCGGCCTGCAGATTCCGGCGCCGCTGGAGGCTGTCTACCCGCGGGATGCGCGCCAGGCCGGGGCCTGGGCCGGGCCTGGCATCACCGAAGCCGTTCAGGAACCCGTGGACTTCGCCACCCTGTTCACCATCGCCCAGGTAGACCCCAACTTCCGGGCGATGATCAGCGGTACCGACGAGGGCCTGCTGTGGTGGGCGCAGGGGTTGAGCGCCGCTCAATGGGCCGGATGGCGGCAGGCCTGGGCCGCTTCGCCCCTGTCCCGGCAGGGCTTACTGTTTCTCGGCGGCACTGGCGCGCCTGCGGATTTGCCCAGGCTGTCCGCGTGGCAACGCGCGCCTTTGCCCGCCGGAACGGTGGTCGTCGTCGATAATGATCGCTGGTATCCGGCCCTGTCGGCGGCGGCGCAGGCAGTGCATCTGCAGATAGCCTCCCCGATGTTGCAGTGGCAGGTTTATGCCGGTTCCCGGCCCGTCAGCGTCAGCCTCGGCGTGACTTTGAACGCCGCCGAACAATTGGACGCAGACACCATCCTCGCCCTGGAGGACCCTGCACAAATTCTCGACCACTGGCAAGCCCTGCGCGGGGATGTGATGGCCGCCCGCCAGCGCGGCGACGCCACCCGGCGCATCTTCTGGCAGGAACGCCGTCGCGCGGGCGAACGCCTGCCGGAATTTTTACAGCGGGTTTTTGACTGGTGACCCTCCGCCAGACCCTGGAGCAGCAATGGCAGGAGGGCGGGCCGCTGGCCACCGCCTTGCGGCCTCTAGGGGCGCTGACCGGCAAGGTGGCGCAATGGCGGCGGCGGCACATACGGGGCAGGGCGGCGAGCATCCCCACCATTGTCGTCGGTAATCTGGCCGTGGGGGGCAGCGGCAAAACGCCGCTGGTGGCGGCGCTGGCGCGGCAACTCGCCGCAGCGGGCTGGCGGGTGGCCATCATCAGCCGTGGCTACGGCGCCCGGCCCCCGCACTGGCCCTATCGGGTGCAACACGACGACAGCCCCCAACAGGCGGGGGATGAGCCTTTGTTGCTGGCGCAGGAGCAGGGGCGAACCCAAGCGGTTTATCTTTGCCCCGACCGCCATCGCGCCATCGCCGCCGCGGCGATGGATGGTTATAACCTCGTGCTACTGGATGACGGCTTTCAGCACCTCGCCCTGCAGCCCAGCCTGCGTCTGCTGGTGTTCTCCGGCCCCCGTCCCCTGGGCAATGGCCATTGTCTCCCTGCCGGCCCTCTGCGCGAATGCCCGGACGCCATGCTCCATGCCGACGCCTTGCTCATGGATGCCGCCGCAGCCATCCCGGAGCGCAACGGGCCACCCCGTTTTCTTTTCCGCATCCAGCCCAAAGACCTCGTAGCGGTGAATGACCCCACGCGTACCCGCAGCCTCGACAGCCTGCAAGGGCAGCACGTAACGGCGGTCACCGGCATCGCCCGCCCGCAGCGTTTTATCGCGAGTCTGGAGGGCCTGGGCGCCATTCCTGACCCCCGATTTTTCCCCGACCACCACCCCTTTTGCGCCAGCGACATCGCCCATTTGCCCCGCCCCCTCGTCATGACCGCCAAGGATGCCGTAAAATGCCGGGAATTCGCGCAGGCCGACGACTGGACCCTGCGCATCGAAGCGGAGCTGGAGCCATCCTTTCAGCCCTGGCTGGAGCAATCATTGTTGCCCTGGAGAAGCTGATGAGTATCGACCACCGCCTGCTGGACCTGCTCGCCTGCCCGCAATGCAAAGGCAGTCTGCAACCCTGCGCCCAGCGTCAGGCCCTCTGCTGCCCGCGTTGCCACCTGCAATATCCCATCCGCGACGACATCCCGGTGCTGCTCATTGATGAGGCCA
>JAKAFG010000193.1 GCA_021818125.1 Pseudomonadota bacterium
CGGGCGAATTCCGCAAAAGCGGAGGAGATTTGCAGCAATCCTTTGGTGCCGTAGCTCTATAAACAGCGCGGATTGCCGTGGGTGAGCAAAAAAGGCGGTTCAAAAAGCCTTTGCCCACCAGTGATACAGATTCAGGCAGCCCACATGCAGATGCTTCCGTCCTCTGGTAAAAGCCACATAGCGCAGATGGATGTCCTCGCGGTTGTCGAAACGCAGATCATTGCCTTCCAGAAAGAAGCGGCGTTTTTTGCGAATCTGCGCGGGGGTCGGGGCCAAATTGGCGTCCAGGTCGGAGTCGATGACCACGCAATCCCATTCCCGGCCTTTGGCCCGGTGCGCCGTGGTGAGGACCACCTGGGCGTCGGATTCCCGGTTTTCTCCCCGGTTCAGAGCGTCGAGAATCGCTCCGAATCCCGGGTGCCGATAGAGTTTCAACAGTTTCGCCGCATCGCCATCCGGTACGCTGGCCGCTTCTTCTTCCAGTTCCGACCATTGGCGGTACGCGGACAGTGGACCTTTGGGATCGGGCTTGCCGGATTTCAGTTTCATCGCCGCATAGATCAGGGACTTTTCATCGCGGCCCTGGCCTACGATGTGGAAGCTCAAGCCCTGCTCGATGCACTGCAATGCTACATCCAGCAAAGTGACGTTGCTGAAGGACACCCAGGCTAAGGTGGAAAAGCCCCTGCCGGGTGCAGCCCTGCCGGGTGCCAACCCCTTGCCGGGTGCGACCCCCTGGAGAAAGGGCCGTGGATTCCGGGATTCCATCGGTGCGGCGCTGATTTCCGTATGGCCGGTGCCCTGTACCGGACGATCTTCTCCCAGGACGGACAGCAGGCGGCTGGCGAGGTCTGCCGGCGCATCCCCGAAACGGAAACTGCGGGTCAGATAATCCGAATGGGTCTGGTCCTGTTTGCCGACATGACTCAGGGCGTCCATCGCCCCGCGCCAGGAATAGATGCTCTGGTACGGATCACCCGCCCACCAGGTAACGCCTTGGGGTTGGTGGAACAGGGAACCCAGCAGGGCGGGGTTGGTGTCCTGGGCCTCATCAACCAGCCGGTGAAAATACGGCAGGGACTGACCCATGAGCGTCCACGCCTTGAAGTAGAAATCGTGGGTGACGGGAATACGGAAATCCAGCATGGCGTTCCAGATGTGATCGGCGTATTGCACGATGTCCTCGCTTTTCCAGCGTTTGGGAATCGCCGGAACATGCTGCGGTCCCATCCGCACATCGCCAGCCCCACAGAAATTGCTCATGGTGCGCATGGCGATTCCGGCAATCGCCAGACCATCCTTTTTTATGGAGCGCAAGCCTTCCACCTTGTCCAGAATCTGCGGCAGGGCCACCCGTCCACGATCCTGATCCAGACTGGCGCGCACCCGTTTGGCAACATCCCTGGGCAAGCCCTCCAGAGCGAGCTGATGGGTGGTCATGGCCTTGAAATACGGCGGGAGTTTCTGGCGAATATCCTGAACAATCGCATGGTTGAAGGCCAGATACAGCCCCGGACCCGGAAGCAGTCGGGCAATCTCGCTCAGGATGAACGACTTGCCCGCTCCGGCGTAGGCGTGCAGCAGGACGTGACGAACCGGCTTGCCGCCGCCTGCGCTGCGAACGAAATCCAGGATGCGGGTCTGTTCTTCGGTAAGCTGCATGGTGATCTCCGTGGTTGTATGTGCCTACACCACTGGTGCCGCAGTACACGGAACTGGCGTTTTCGGTCCTGGGAAAATAATTACCCAAACACTAGGCCGCGCAACGCGCCGATTCCGCCACCGGCGAGGCGATCATTGGATACTCTACACCGCTCAGTACCCAGGGCTTGCCCAGAATCGCCGTGTACTGCATTCCTCCCTGCCGGGAGCATCCCCAATGCTCGCTCGGTCGTTGCAATACACCCGGCAGCTCGGGATGGAGTTGCCATTTGGGCTGGATGTGCAGCACATCCAGATCCACGATGCCGAGATCCAACGACCACGCAAAGGTGTTATGGCGATCCCGGCGCTCATGCAGAATGCCCAAAAACTGTTCCGCCGTCGCGGTATCCCATCGGTGCAATGCCATGAGGCGTTGCATGGTTTCATCGCCGTGCCCCTGCAGATCGGCCAGCGCCAGATGAAACATGGCGTGACAGTCCTTGCAGAGAATGGCGATCTCGCCCAGGCGCTGAATACCCTGATTGCCGTATTCCGGCAGGTGATATTCCCATAACTCATGCGCCTGCAAATAGCGTCGCTGATGTCGGCCACAGGCTTGGCAGACCTGATTGACGGCCTCGATGCGCGGTTTGCGGATAGCCGACCAGTCCTGGTCCGTGAGCAGGTTGTACAGACTGCTGCCGTGCGCGGATACCGGGATCAGATCGCCGCAAAAGGCCGGACTCCGGCGCAATACTCCGGGCAAAACCGGCCCCGCATCCTTGGGCAAGGCTTCTCCCCGATGAACGACCCGACCATCCAGCAGATGAAAGGTGTTGCCGAACATCGCGTGAATATCCCCCCACCCCCGAATCGGCGGTGAGGGCGGGAACGGGAAAGGGATGTGCCGATAGCGCATCGCTCACTACCCCTGCGGCGTGGGTGGGTTGATGGATGGCGTGGGTGGTTTGATGGTTCCATTGGCAGCAGAATGTACGATGTGCGCGCCTTTGGGAACATGCATTTGTTGTGCGCCTCCATGTTCTTCTACCTTGCTTTTCAAATTGGCGTCATCGGTCTGCGCGCCTTGGGCACTGGCCCAGCGCATCACCTTGTCGGGGATGATGTAGATCAGCTCGTAGCACTTCCAGGTGGCGATGATCAGAAAGGCCGTGTACAGGATGGCCATGCCCAGGAAATCCATCGGTCCCAAAAAACCGCCGCCGCTGTTGGTCATGGCCGACAGCACGGCATTACCCAGGGTCGCGTTCAGAATCCAGGCGAAGGCATAGGTCAGGCCGGTTCCCGCGAGAAAACCGACCAGCATCAGCAAGGGACGGAACACGATGCTCAGGCTCAGCAGATAGCCGGTGGAACCGTACCCGAAAAACTCATGACCTTCCGGGTGCATGTGCATGACGCCCCAGATCGGCGCGGCGGCCACCAGTTCCACAAAAAGGATCGCCGTGGTCAGCAGCGTCAGAGTCCAGAGCAGATAGGGAATCAGCGGGACGAAAAACGAGAGCAGATAGCCAATGCCGAAAATCCACATGGCCAGGTGCATGGCAAGACTACCTAATACGACGCCCACCTTTCCACCCGCCGCCCCACCGACCCATCCCAGGGCGGAATGATCGACGCCCGCACCGACACCAATGGCCACCAGTGCCAGCGCAAAGATCGCGCCGGCGAAGACTTCCATTGCCGTGCCGATGGCCTGTACGTGTTCGAGGGGATTCTGTCCGCCGGGCGCTTGCACGATGCCTTCCACCGTATCCACGCCGGCCTTGCTGAACAGTGCGCCCAGCGTTCCCGATCCGCCTTCCGTGGGGTTGGGTTGACCGCTGGCGTCCAGTCCGGTCGAGTGCGCGCTGTTCACGAAATCGTCCACCCGTTTCATTTCCGACCGATAATGCGAATTGAACAACGCTCCGGCAAACTGTCCCCAGGATGGCCCCACGAAATTTCCGGACGTGGACTGATTCAGGGCTTCCTCGGCGGCCTGATTCCACTGGTTGATCTTCCAGAACCATTCCCCGGCGGTGGCGAACCCGTATTTTTGCGCGGACTTGGCATATCTCTGGATGCCCGCGGCGAATACCTGTTGCGCCTGGGCGCCCGCCGCCGTGGTCAGCGCGGTGTCATACGCATTGATGGCGCTGTTCCAGGTGGCCGAGGATGGGGTCTGGTCATTGCTGATGATGGTGGCTATCCCGCCCGTAGAGGAAAGCAGGGTGGGTAGTGCCTGGGTGTTGGCTTTGTAGATGGCTCCGCGCAGTTGTGAACCGGTGCTTTCCGCCGCACCGCCCACCGGGGGGACATATTTCAGGCTGCTTTCCCAGGACAGGCGACCGCAAACGTCGGTCAATCCGGCTGCGGGAATGACCGGCGAGAATTGCGACAATTCGGAAGCGTATGCCGTTCCCCATACGTAGCTGTCATAAGCAGGCACATAATACCCGGTGACGAGGCTGGACATGCCGGGCAGGAGTTCCGCCGGATTATCCACCAGCGTTTTGCCCACATCCGCCAGCACTTCGTTTGTTGGACCGCTCCGGCTGATGAGATCGCCCAGATGATAAT
>JAKAFG010000194.1 GCA_021818125.1 Pseudomonadota bacterium
AAGGGGCGTTTACCGGCGCCAACCAGGCCAGTGCCGGGAAGTTTGAACAGGCCCAAGGGGGTACGCTGCTCCTGGATGAGGTCACGGAAATGCCTCTGGCGCTGCAGGCCAAGCTGCTGCGGGTGCTGCAAGAGCGGGAGATGGAACGGGTGGGCGGCAAGCAGACCATTGCGCTGGATATCCGGGTGATCGCGACCAGTAATCGCGATCTCCAGGCGGCCGTGGCCGCCGGGCATTTTCGTGCGGATCTGTACTACCGGCTACAGGTGTTTCCCATACGGATTCCTCCCTTACGGGAGCGGCAGGCAGATATCCTGCCCTTGGCAGCACATCTTCTGGCGCAACACTGTCAGCAGATGGGTTTGCCGCTGAAAAGACTGGACGCTGCCGCCAGCCATACGCTCTGGGCCTATCCGTGGCCGGGCAATGTTCGTGAATTGGAGAATGCGTTGCAACGCGCGGCCATACTGGCCATAACGGAAGAAATCCAGGCGCCAGACCTGGGAGTCGCTGTCGCAGAAGGCGTTGCGGATCGCTCCCTTCCCGACCCGGAAATGCTGCCCTGCGAAAAAGCGCCTGGGACCGTAATGGATGCATGTTTACCGCTGGACGATCTGCGCGCCCACCACGAACGGGAGGCCATCGTCCTGGCACTTGCCCAAAGTCAGGGTTCGCGGACGCTGGCGGCCCAGTTCCTGGGGATCAGTCCGCGTACTCTGCGACACAAGTTGCAGCGCTTTCGTGAGGCTGGGTATGCGTTGGGTTAGGGGTGGCGCGGATTTTGCTTTTTAAAACGCAACAACGGATAGAGCAGGTGCAGCCATGAGCAGTGTAGATTCTCTGGATTCCCTTTTAACGCAATTGCGAGCCCTTGCCGATCAGGCGCAGGGGATGAAGGCACCAGCTCCGTCCACCGGCAGTGAAGGTGATTTTGCCAATACCCTGAAAGGGGTGGTGAACTCTGTGAATGACCTGCAGGCCAAATCCAGCGCGTTGCAATCGCAATTTTCCAGCGGGGATCAGTCGGTGAGCCTCAGCCAGGTGATGGTGGCCTCGCAAAAAGCGGGTCTTTCTTTTCAGACGATGCTTCAGGTGCGCAATAAACTGGTATCTGCGTACCAGGACATCATGAATATTCAGGCCTGATCGGTGCGATTGACGGCGACCAAGGACTGATGCATGGCCACTGAAGCGGCAAGACCCACCACGCTCTCCGGCGGCGCTGCGGAAGCTCAGCGGCGCTGGCAGGAAATGACGCCCAATCGCCGTTTTACGGTATTGGCGGTCCTCGCCGCCGTGCTGGCCGTGCTGATCGTTGCCTTCGTTTGGAATGGTAAGCCGCCGTATAAAGTGCTCTATACCAATCTTTCCAACCGGGATGGCGGTCAGGTCATTGCCGAACTGCAAAAGCTCAATATTCCCTATCGGATCAGTGACGGTGGTGCGGTTATCTCGGTGCCGGGAAGTCATGTTTATGGGACCCGGATGAAGCTCGCGGCGGCGGGGCTGCCTAAAGGGGCCGGGGTTGGCTTTGAACTGCTTGACCATGAACCCATGGGTACCAGCGAGTTTGTCGAGCACATCAATTATCAACGGGCGCTGGAAGGTTCTCTGGAGCGGACGATAGCCTCCCTTTCAGCGGTAGAAAACGCCAAGGTTCATCTCGCTATTCCCAAGCCTTCGGTGTTTCTCAGTGAACAGGAGAACCCCACGGCATCGGTAATGCTGGAGGTCTATCCGGGGCGGGTGTTGAGCGCTGCGCAGGTGGCGGGAGTGGTGCATCTGGTGGCGGCCAGCGTGCCCGGTTTGCAGGATAAGAACGTCACCGTGGTTGATCAGCACGGTGACTTGCTGAGTTCTCATGGCAATGCCGATAGCGGTCTGCAGCCGTCGCAACTGGCCTATCAGCGCGAGGTAGACCAGCAATACCAAAAACGCATTCAGGAAATTCTGACGCCCATAGTGGGTCACAATGGGGTGCGGGTTGCTGTTTCCGCTGACATTGATTTCGCCAAGAGTGAAAGCAGCTCGGTGCGTTACGGCAAGGGACAGATACTGAGCGAGCAGACGCACATCAGCAGCGGTACGGGGGGTGCCGGACCCTACGGTGTGCCGGGCGCGCTTTCCAATCAGCCGCCAGGGGTGGCCATCGCGCCTCTGGTGGCGCCGGTGGCTTCGGCGATGTCGCCAGCCGCGCTGATTGCGGTTGCGCCCACCCTCAAGATGCTGGCGCCCACAGAGAGTAGTAACGACAGCACCACTAATTACGATGTCGATAAGACCATCGTGCATACCGTGCAACCGGTGGGCAGCGTCAAACGCCTGTCGGTTGCGGTGCTGGTGGATGACCGGGTTACTGAAAGCGGCCTGGGTGCCATCCACGCCAAACCCCTGACGGCCGCTCAACTGGCGCAGGTGCAGCAATTGGTGGAAGACGCCATTGGCTACAATGCTCAGCGCGGTGACACGGTAAAAGTGGTCAACATGCCCTTTACTACACAGTCGGCGGCGACCGCCCTTCCGTGGTGGCAGCAATCCTGGTTCCTTACGCTGATGAACAGTGGCTTGCGTTACCTGGTGCTGTTGATTCTTGCCCTCCTGCTCTATGTCGGGGTAGTCAGGCCATTGCTGCGCCGCCGCATGCGGCAAGAACCGGTAATGAACACCGAAGGCAGCGCCGGTGAGGCAGCCTCATCAGCAGAGGATAAAAGGCCAGCGACACCAGGGGTCGGCGTGCCGTCAGCAACCCTCGCCGGAGCGGGTCATGGACCGGTGGCGCTGCCTGAAAATCCGCTGGAAACCGATCTCTATGTGGCCCGCCAACTGGTCATGCAAGATCCGGCGCGCGCCGCTCAGGTAGTGAAGGAATGGTTAGCCAATGACCGTGAAGCGGGATCTTAATGGCATTGATCGCAGCGCCATTCTCCTTCTGAGTCTGGGGGAGGACGAGGCTGCGGAGGTGATGCGTCATTTGGGGCCACGCGAGGTCCAGAAGTTGGGCGCCGCGATGGCGCGTATGTCCCATGTTTCCACCGACCAGGCACAGACGGTGTTGTCTGATTTTCGCTCACGTCTGGAACGTCAGACTTCCCTGGGTGTCGGGAGTGATCAGTATATTCGGGCGATGCTGAACAAGGCGTTGGGTGCGGATAAGGCGAGCACCCTCATTGATCGCATTCTCCATGGCGGTGACTCCAGTGGGTTGGAGAATCTCAAATGGATGGATGCCCGTTCCATCGCCGATTTGATCAAGCTGGAGCATCCGCAAGTGCTGGCCATGATCCTCGCCTACATGGAGCCTGAGCAGGCGGGTGAGGTGATTCATCATCTGCCGGAGCGTCTGGTCAGCGAGGCCATGATGCGGTTGGCCAGCCTGGAGACGGTGCAGCCCGCAGCGATCCGGGAGTTGAATGATATCCTGGAAGAGCAGTTATCGGGAGAGACGCAAAGCCTGCAGGTGGCCAGTCTCGGTGGCCCGAAAGCTGCGGCAGAAGTGCTCAATCGTCTGGAAACCAGCCTCTCCGGTAGTATTCTCGAGAAGATGCGGGAAAATGATAGTGAACTGGCGGAAAAGGTGCAGGAGAAGATGTTTGTCTTTGATGACCTGATCAAGCTGGATGATCGCAGTCTGCAGGTGTTGTTGCGGGAGATTCCTTCCGAGGGATTTGTCACCGCCTTGAAGGGTGCCAGTCCTGGGCTGCGCGAAAAATTCTTCACGAATATGTCAAAACGCGCTGCGGAGATGATGCGCGATGATCTGGAGGCTAAGGGGCCGGTGCGGGTCAGTGAGGTGGAGGCTGCGCAGAAGGCCATCCTGCAGATTGCCACCCGTTTAGACGCTGCCGGGCAGATTAGCCTGGGCAGCGGTAGCAGTGAGGCCATGGTTTGAGGGCCGGAGAGCGCCTATGAAATTGCCCCAGGAAGTGATTTCTCGCGACACGATTGGCGATCTGCAACGCTGGCAGTTGCCAGATATGACTGTTGTCGCGGTGCGAGCCCCGCCGATGGAGGCGGCGGGGGAATCCATTTCCGCGCAATCCGTAGTCTTGCCGACGGCGGATGAATTACAAGCCATTTATGGGCAGGCCGAGCGGGAAGGGCGGGAACAGGGGCATCAGCAAGGATACGCGGCGGGTTATGCCGAAGGCATGGCCGCTGCGGCCCAGGATCAACAGGCTTTACAGCAGATTTTATATGGTTTCAGCACGCCGC
>JAKAFG010000195.1 GCA_021818125.1 Pseudomonadota bacterium
GGCGAAGGTTTCCACATTATTGATGGTGGTAGGCCGTCCGTATAAGCCGTAACTGGCCGGGAAAGGCGGTTTGAAGCGCGGCTGCCCCTTCTTCCCCTCCAACGCCTCCATCAGCGCCGTTTCCTCGCCGCAAATATAGGCGCCGGCCCCTCGATACACATGCAGATCAAAGGAGAAATCGGTGCCGAGAATGTTCTGTCCGAGATAACCCTTCGCGTAAGCCTCTTCCAGCGCCGCTTCCACAATGTGGATCGGTTCTACAAATTCGCCGCGGATGAAAATATATCCGGCGCTAGCCCCCATGGCGTAGGCACCGATAATCATGCCCTCGATCAGACGATGGGGTTCATAGCGCATGATGTCCCGGTCCTTGCAGGTACCGGGTTCACCCTCGTCGGCATTACAGAGCAGGTACTTGGTACCGGTCACGCCCTTGGGCATAAAACTCCACTTCAGCCCGGTGGGGAAACCGGCGCCCCCCCGACCGCGCAGGGCGGATTTTTTTATCTCGCTGATGATCTGATCGGGCGCCATGGGGTCCAGCAGCACCTTGCGCAGAGCGCCATAGCCCCCGGTTCCGGCATATACGGAGAGGCGGTGGGAATCGGGCAAACCACGATTCTGCAGCGTAACACCGTTAACGAACATCGTCAGACCCCCCACGTAATTTCGCCAGCAAGGCATCCAGACTTTCCGGCGTCAGGTTCTCGTGGTATTGATCGCCGACCTGCAGCATCGGTGCATCTTTACAGGCACCCAGACACTCCACTTCCTGCAGGGTAAAGAGGCCGTCTGCGGTCGTCTCCCCAGGGTCCACACCCAGACGCTCACTGAGGTGCTGAAGTACCGCGTCGGAGCCGTTCAGAAAGCAGGATACGCTACCACAGACGCAGAGCTTGTGCCGACCCACCGGCTTGAGGTCGTACATGCTGTAAAAAGTGGCCACCTCATAGACCTGAATCGCCGGGATGCCGAGCAGATCGGCGACATACTCCATCACCGCATCGCTCAGATAGCCCTGCTCCTCCTGTGCAATGCGCAGCGCCGCCAATAGGGCAGAACGCGCCTGATTCGCCGGATATTTGGCCCGTTCACGAGCAATTTTTGCCAGAGACTTTTCCGATAACATGGCTTACCTGTCGATCTCGCCGAAAACAATGTCCATGGTGGACAAAATAGCCACCACGTCCGCGATCATATGTCCACGCGCCATCTCATCCATGGCGGCGAGATGCGGGAATCCGGGTGCCCGGATTTTCATCCGGTAGGGCTTGTTGGCACCATCGGAAATCATGTAAATGCCGAATTCCCCCTTGGGGGCCTCCACCGCGGTATAGACTTCGCCCGCAGGAACCGCCATACCCTCAGAAAAGAGTTTGAAGTGATGGATCAGCGCTTCCATGCTGGTTTTCATCTCTTCGCGGGGCGGCGTGGCCACTTTGAAATCATCGGTAATCACCGGGCCGGGGTTCTTGCGCAACCAGTCCACACACTGGGCAATAATCTGGTTACTCTGCCGCATCTCGGCCACACGGACCAGGTAGCGATCATAACAGTCCCCGGTTTTTCCCACTGGAATATCAAAATCCAGATCGGCATAGGCCGCGTAGGGTTGTGTACGCCGCAGATCCCATGCCACCCCGGAGGCCCGCAGCATGGGCCCGGTGAAGCCCAGTTGAATAGCCCGCTCCGGTCCCACCACGCCGATACCCACGGTGCGCTGCTTCCAGATACGGTTGTCCGTCAGCAGGGTCTCATACTCATCCACATAGGTGGGAAAACGGCGGGTGAAGTCTTCAATGAAATCAAGCATGCTGCCCTGGCGGCTGGCATTGAGTTCCGCCAGGCGCTGGGTGTCCCGGTAGGGAGACGGTTGGTACTGGGGCATCTGTGCAGGCAGATCACGGTAGACGCCACCCGGGCGATAGTAGGCGGCATGCATGCGCGCACCAGAGACTGCCTCATAGACATCCATGAGGTCTTCCCGCTCGCGGAAGCAGTAGAGAAAGACACTCATGGCACCGACATCCAGCGCATAGGCGCCCAGCCAGAGCAGATGATTGAGAATGCGGGTAATCTCGTCGAACAGGGTACGAATATACTGGGCCCGCACCGGCACCTCAAGACCGATCAGCTTCTCGACCGCCTGACAGTATGCGTGCTCGTTGCACATCATGGACACGTAATCCAGACGGTCCATGTAGGGCAAGTTCTGCAGATAGGTCTTGTTTTCTGCAAGCTTTTCGGTGGCGCGATGGAGCAGACCGATATGGGGATCGGCGCGCTCGATCACCTCACCATCCAGCTCCAGCACCAGACGCAGCACGCCATGGGCCGAAGGATGCTGCGGTCCGAAATTCATGGTGAAATTGTTAATTTCGGGCATTGTAGCGACCCTCTCCTTCCTCGCGGATGATACGCGGCACCACCACGCGCTCCTCAGTGCGCGTCGGCTCGTAGACCACCCGTCCCTGATCCGCGTCGTAACGCATTTCTACCGTACCGACCAGGGGAAAATCCTTACGGAAGGGATAACCTATAAAGCCGTAGTCCGTGAGGATGCGCCGCAAGTCGGGGTGACCGTCAAAGAGAATCCCGTAAAGATCAAAAGCCTCACGCTCAAACCAGTTTGCCGCCGCCCAGATATCCACCACCGAGGGCACAATCGGCAAATCGTCATCGGCAAAAATACGTACCCGCAAGCGCTGGCGATGTTTCAGGGAGAGCAGATGATAGACCACGGCAAAGCGCGGACCCTCCCAGAGTCCATCGCCGTAGTCAACATAGTCCACGCCGCAGACGTCCACCAACAAATCAAAGGCGCAGTCCGCGTCATCCCGAAGCCGGAGACACGCCGCTAAAAAACCCTCACGGGACAACTCCACGGTCAACTCACCGCGATCCACCCGCGCGTTGCGCAGTGTCTCCCCCAGTGCCGCGCCCAGATACTGGCGCAAATTTTCGAGTGCGTCAGTCATGGCTCACCTGGCAATGGTATTGGTGCGACGGATTTTTTTCTGCAACTGAATCAGGCCGAAAAGCAAGGCCTCGGCAGTAGGCGGGCAACCCGGCACATAAATATCCACGGGCACGATGCGGTCACAGCCCCGCACGATGCTGTAGGAATAATGATAATAGCCGCCGCCGTTGGCGCAGGAACCCATGGACACTACCCAGCGGGGTTCCGGCATCTGGTCATAGACCTTGCGCAAGGCTGGCGCCATCTTGTTGACCAGCGTCCCCGCCACGATCATCACGTCGGACTGGCGCGGACTGGGACGAAAGACAATGCCGAAGCGATCCAGATCGTAGCGCGCAGCGCCAGCGTGCATCATCTCCACCGCACAGCAGGCGAGACCGAAGGTCATGGGCCAGAGAGAACCGGTACGGCTCCAATTCACCACGGTATCAATACTCGTGGTGACGAAGCCTTTTTCGAGGATACCTTCTATTCCCATTCCAGCGCCCCCTTCTTCCACTCATAAATGAAGCCGACGACGAGAATGGCAAGGAAGATCATCATGGCGAGAAAACCCATCATCCCGATCTGATCGAAGACCACCGCCCAGGGAAAGAGAAAGGCAATCTCCAGATCAAAGAGGATGAAGAGGATGGCCACAAGATAGTAGCGCACGTCGAATTTCACGCGCGCGTCCTCAAAAGCCTCGAACCCGCATTCATAGGGTGAGAGCTTTTCACTGTCCGGCTTGCTTGGCCCCAGCGAAGCCCCCATCAACAGCGAGGCCACGCCAACCACCAATGCAACGAGCAGAAATACGAGCACTGGCAAATAGTGGTTCAACATCCCCAACCCCTCCACCCAATCCGGGCCCCGGAAAACGTCATCCAAAAGCCACCTATAAATTATTTTTCTTATATATAAATCAGAGTCCTGTCGGAACCCAGAGACAAAAAAACAGCCCTATAGGCTGCAATTTGGTGCCGAAGACCGGATTCGAACCGGTACAGCTTGCGCCGCCGCCCCCTCAAGACGGTGTGTCTACCAATTTCACCACTTCGGCTTAATATTTAAAACTCTCTCATGACACGCTAACGACGTCAAGGCTTGACGGGGGGCTTTCCTGCAGAAGCAGAAGAAACCGCACCGG
This sequence comes from Pseudomonadota bacterium, assembly GCA_021818125.1. Classification (GTDB taxonomy): domain Bacteria; phylum Pseudomonadota; class Gammaproteobacteria; order Acidithiobacillales; family Acidithiobacillaceae; genus Acidithiobacillus. Next base: position 4,110 of record JAKAFG010000195.1, read on the forward strand.
CCGCCGGACCCGCTGTTGTTGCTACCGACCGTGTCGGAGCAGCAACGACTGGTGCTACAGATACCGCTGTCGTCACCGGCACTTTGCCAGGCAAG
>JAKAFG010000196.1 GCA_021818125.1 Pseudomonadota bacterium
GCAGATTGAGGGTATAGCCGAGCGCATGGAGGATGGTGATCGCCCCCACCATCGCCACCGGGATGGCGAGCACCGGCACGATCAGCGCCCGCCACGAGCCCATGAAGAAGTAGATCACCAGGATCACCACCAGCAAGGCCAAGGCGATATTGACCTCCACTTCCTGCAGGGAGCTTTTGACGAACTGCGCGCCATTGTAAATGGTGTAACCCTTCATGCCCGGCGGCATGGTCGAGTCCAACTGGGCCATGACTTTTTGAATACCCTGAGACACTTTCAGGGCGTTACTGCCGGGGGCCTGCTGAATACCGATATTGACCGCGGGCTGACCGTCCACCATCACGGATGAGTCATAGGTCTGGGCACCCAGGGAGACTTTGGCCACCTGTCCCAGACGAATCGGCACCCCATGTACCGTCGCCACCACCAGATTGCGGAACTCTGCGGCGCTGTGCAAGGCGGTGTTGGCACTCAGAGAGACCGCCGTGTACTGACCGCGCAGACGCCCAACCGCCGCGACGAAATCATTCTGCTTCAGGGCAGCACTGACCTGCGCGGGGGTAATGCCCAGCACGGCCATTTCCTGGGGATTCAGCCAGACGCGCATGGCGTAGGTATTACCGTTGGGGCCGGTGCCCGGCGGCAGGATGGAAGTCAGCCCCACTCCCGGCACCGACTGAATGGCGGGCTGCACCACCCGGGTCAGGTAGTCGGTGATCTGCTGCTGATTGAAGCCTTTACCATGGTAGCTCAGCAACATCAGGTAGGCACCGGAACCGGACATTTCCTGCACCACGGGCTGCATCACCCCCTGAGGGAGCTGATTGAGGACCGTATTGACCTTACTCTGCACCTGGGACAAGGCCGCGTTGGGATCTTCGCCCATGCGCATATAGAGGGTAAGGATGGAAATGCCATCTTCACTCACCGCCGTCATGTAGTTGATGCCGGGGGCTTGGCCGACGGCTTTTTCCAGCGGCGCCGTAATAAAAGCGTTGACGGTCTTCGGGGTCGCCCCGAAGTAGTGGGTGGTCACTGTAATCATGGAGCTGTTGGTGGGCGGATACTCGGTGATGGGCATCAGGCCGAGGGAGCGCAGCCCGAAGAAAAACAGCACCAGGCTCAGGGAAATGGCGAGGATGGGGCGGCGGATAAAGGGTTCGGTGAAATGCATGGGGATCCTCAGAGATGCACGGCGTTATTGATGCGCACATGGTCGCCGCTGTGCAGCTTGACCTGTCCCGCGGTGACCACCAGATCCCCGGCCTTCAGGCCGGAGCGGATAACCACTTCGTTGCCACGCTGCATACCTGTTGTCACCGGCTGTTCTTTGGCGATGAGGGTCTTATCCGGGCCACCGGGGGTCAGCACGTAGACAAAGTCCCCGTAGGTGTTAAAGCTCACCGCCACCATGGGAATCATCAGGCGCGCCGTGGGGGCTTCTTTTTGCAGGACGATGCGGACGAACATGCCGGGCTTCAGGCCCTGTGCTGCATCAAGGAGTGCGCGGACGCTGACCGCGCGGTTTTGCGCATCGACATGACTGGCGACAGCCTGCACTTTGGCGTGGTAATGGCGCAGGGTGTCGCCGTTATGCACGTCAATCCGCACCGGCGCGCCAACCTGTACCGCCTGCACATCCCGCTGGGGTACGGTGAAGTCGGCATAGAGTTGCTGCAGGTTTTCGATGTGCACCACCGGCATACCGGCGTGGATATATTCACCCGGATTAACGGTGCGCAAGCCCAGTACCCCGGCGAAGGGCGCACGGATCTGCGTATCCGCCAGCGATTCCTGCAAGGCCGTCACCTGAGCCTGTGCCGCACTCGCACCATAGCGGGCCTTATCCAGGGCGGCGGTGGAGATACCGTGGATGGCGAAGACCTTCTCGGCGCGCTGATAGTCTACCTGGGCGAGGGCGGCCTGGGCCTGCGCGGCCTGTAACTGGCCGGGCAGAGCGCCAGGGTCCAGGGACAGGAGCAGTTGTCCTTTCTGTACGGTAGCACCGGAGTGGAAACCGATACGCTGCACCACGCCGCCGGTCTGCGGGCTGAGCACCGCTCCCTGTTGCGGCACGATTTCGCCCACGGCAGTCAGCTCGCCCGCCATCGACTGACTCTGCACGCGGGTGGCGGAAACGGTGACTGCCGGGTTGGCGGCAGCCGCCAGGCGGGCATGCAACTGGCCCTGACGCCATTGGTACCAGCCATAGACACCGCCGAAGAGCAGCACGACGACGATGCCCAGTAAGAAAAAGACCTTCTTCATGCAGGGGCTCCTTGAGTGTTTTGAACGATAGAATGGGTTTTGGCATCAGTAGCCGTGGCATCGGTGGCATCGGTGGCATCGGTGGCATCAGGCCGCCAGCCATCGCCCAGGGCGACAAAGAGCGCAACACTGTCCAGATAACGCTGACTGCGCGCGGTGATGGCGGCGACTGTATCCTGCTGATAGGCGATCTCGGCATCGAGCACCGTGGCATAGTCGGTGGCCCCGTCGCGGTAGCGGGCTTCGGCCAGATGCAGGGCGGCTCCAGCGGCTTTTTGCGCAGCCAGATGGTACTGATAAGCCGCATCGGCGCCCTGCAAAGCACGCAAGGCGTCGGCCACTTCGCGGAAGGCATTGAGCACTGTGCCGCGATAGCGATCACTGACCACTTTGTACTGATCGAGGGCCGCGCGGCGCTGGGCGTGCAGCGCGCCGCCGTTATAAATCGGCGCTGCTATCCCCGCCCCCAGCGACCAGAGGGTCGAAATGGGGTTGAAGAACATCCCCCCCGTCATGGCCGCCTTACCGATGTCCGCCGTGATATTAAACTGCGGATAGAGATCGGCGGTGGCCATATCCGCCTGCGCCGCCGCTACCTTCAACTCCGCCATTGCCGCCTGAATATCCGGGCGCTGCTCGGCCAAAGCCGAAGGCAGGGTGGTGGGCAGGCTGGCAGGCAATTGCAGGCTGGCGAGTGTCGGCATAGACAGGTCTGCATCGGGAGACTGGCCCAGCAAGGCCGCCAGGCCATGGCGCGCCGCCGCCACATCCGCCTGCAAGGGTGCAATGCGCGCCTGCGCCGCCGCGGTGATGGCCTCCTGTTGATCCACACTTTGCAGGTTCTGATAACCCAACTGATACTCCTGCTGCAGCAGGTGCAGCAGATGGGCATCGGCAGCGGCAATCCGTTGTGCGGCATTGAGCTGCGCCTGCGCCGCCGCACCGCTGATCACCGCCCGGCTCACCGCCGCCGCCAAAAAAACTTCACTCTGATGTAGACTGGCGCGGCTTACCGCCGCCTGGGCCTTGGCGGCGTGGACCAGATCGGCCTGCCGACCAAATACATCGGGGCTGTAGTGGACGTCGACGGTGCCTAGCAGCAGGCTGTAGAGATTACCGGGAATGCGGTAGCTCGCCCCGCCGTTCGCGCCGGTCCGTTGTGCCCGCCCGCGACTGATTCCGGCACCGGCACCCACGCTGGGCAGCAGTCCGCCCTGGGCCACCGCGATCAAGGACTGCTCGCGCGCCAGGGCCGCTTGCGCCGCCTGTACATCCGGGTTGGCCTGCATGGCTTGGCGGATATAGTCATTCAACGGCGTCGAACGGAAGAGCGACCACCAGGCCTGTGCCTCTTGCGTGGTCCACTGGACCCGCTGCTGAGCACTGTGCAGATTGATGGGATGGGCGTTATAGGTCTTGGGCGCCGGGACGGCCGGTGTGCTGAGATGCGGGCCGACAGCGCAGCCCGCCGCAGCGACAACCCCGAGCAGGACACCCAGTCGGGCCATACCCGGAGCTGAACGCCCCGCTTTCTGCCGCCCCTGGCCGTGCAGATACCTGGCGTTTTTCATGCAAAACCCTCACTCAGTCTATAGACGGGAATAAGCGACGCTATCCGCAAGCATAGAGAGGGCAACTCCCTGCGCAGCCGTCGCAACAGGGAAAAATGGTAGCGGGAATGCCTGTAACAATCTTTGCTGCAGGCCTGTTAAAACGTAACAGTGTGTCACTTTGGCGCCGGTCGGGAGGCTTTGTTACATTTGGCCTTGGCCCACCCGAGAACAACGGGTTAGAGTGTGCATATGGACACACAGAAACAGATTTTGGTAGTCGACGATGACCTGCGCCTGCGCAGCTTGGTGGAGTCGCACCTGCAGGGTTTTGGCTTTGCGGTGCGTGGCATC